>DASPVS010000550.1:0-10152 GCA_035622235.1 Acidimicrobiales bacterium
GAGACGAGGTCCACCAGCTGTTGCGAGGCGCTCACGTCGGGCATCCGCACCATGCCCTGCTTGTCGGCAAGCGGGCTCGACGGGTCGTAGACGACGATCCCTGTCGAGTCACCCAGACCCACCGAATCGACCGCGACTCCCTCGCCTTCACCGGTCGGCGTGGTCACCGGAGTGAGAATCGGCGTCTGTTCCTGATAGGCGCCTTCGTTCGTCGGCGCGACGTCGTTCATGTTCGCGAGGTTTCCCGCAGATGTGTTTATCCACATCTGGGCGGCATCGATCCCGCTGCCGGATATTTGGATGGATCCGAAGAGGCTCAATCGAAGCTCCCTCCCGCAGCACCTTGGATGAGCCGGTACTGCGCGTTCAAGAGGTCGACCATCGTCTGGTACTGAAGGGTGGTCTGGGTCGCGTCGACGAGCTGT
This sequence comes from Acidimicrobiales bacterium, assembly GCA_035622235.1. GTDB lineage: Bacteria > Actinomycetota > Acidimicrobiia > Acidimicrobiales > UBA8190 > DASPVS01. The sequence continues at coordinate 426 of DASPVS010000550.1, forward strand.
TGACCGGTGTCGACGTTGTTTCCGTTGGACGCGGGAAGCGCGTCCGAATCGGTCACCGAGATCGAAGCGGTGCCACCGTCCGGAGAGTTGAGCGCCTGTTGCAGGCTCGACTCGAAGTCGACTTGTTGCGCGGTGAAGCCGGGCGTTTCGACATTTGAGAGATTGTTCGCCTCGACCTGTTGCTGTTGCGACAGGCCGTCCACCGCGTACTGAAGAACGTCGGTGATGCCGTCCACCATCCACCTCGGAAAAGCCGCTTACGCCGTACCGACGAGGTACGACATGCTGTGAGCCCTTCCTGGGCGTGACCCCCCGCCGTCCTGGCGCAGGCTAAGTAGGTTTCGGCACCCATCGGCGCGCGCTTTAGGGGGGTCGTGCACTTAAAGGCCGGCGCGCGCCTTAGAGGCGTCGCGGCGCTTATAGGGACTGGCGGCCTAGACGCGCCGGTCGAGGTAGGCGGCAGGCCGGCGTGACTCTGAAGAGGACCCCTCACGGAGCGACTGAGCTACTTGGTCGCGCGCCTCGGCGACACGTTCGGCCACCGACTTCGTAGCGTCGAGCACGCATTGCGCCCGGTCCCTCAGCTCGATCGGAAGAGGGCCTATGTCCGCCGGTATCTCGATCGGCTGAGGTGGAGCTGCGCCGGATCGCAAGGCGAAGTCGTGTGCGGCGAGGCGATCCTCCATGTGCTCGAGCAGATCAGCCCAGTGCACCGGTCGGCTCCCTGGCAAGAGACTTGTCAGCACGAGGCTCGTCGTTCACGTCTCGAAAGGACTCGTCGCGCGATTCACCGCGCGTCTCCTCGGCGGCGGCTGCCCGCCGCCAGGCGTCGGCCAGCTGGACGACCAACACCGCCGCGTCGGTCAGGCGCTCGCGATCTTTTTCGAGGTTCGCTCGCACCAGCTCCTGATGAAGGTGGTCGTACAGCGCGACCAACCGCGGCGCCCCCTCCCAAGCGTCCACGCGCATGGTGTCGCGAAGCGCGAGCAGGATCTCCTGTGCGTGGACGAGCCCGTCGTTCACGGCCTTGAGGTCGCGTGACTCGAAACCGGCCTCGGCACGGCTCAGGTCGAGCTGTACGCGGTCCCACAGCATCGTGAGCCTTACCGAGGCGGACGCGGTCTCCACCGCTTCTTTCAAGTACCGGCGCCTCAATTCATCGGCTTGAACGAGCTCTGTCACCTTCCGTCCTCTCTGAGTTTGTCGACTGTCTCGGGTCAACCCAGGTCGGTCGGAAGCGTCGAGAGCGCCGAGGTCAACGAAGAGCCTTGGTTCTCGAGCGTGCCGAGTTGCGCTTGCAGGTTGGCGAACTGGTTGGTGAGCGTCTTCTGCTCCGCCGCCACGATGTTGGCGTAGAAGGCGATCTGGGTGTCCAGTCCCTGTGACTGGTTCTGCATGCTGTTTATCGTTTGCGTCACAGCCCCCGAGGAGGGGTCGGACATCGAGCTCGCAAGGGTGGACAGGCTCTGCGCGAGACCGGAACTGTAAGTGAATGTGCCCAGGTCTGTGAGCGAAGTGATGCCCGTCACACCTATCTGAAGGGAAAGGCCCGCAAGCTCGGGATCGGTGCTCGGAGCGGTGAGGAATTGGCCCGTTCCCGTCGCCGTCACGCCGTTGATCGTGCCCGCGACATCGGTGCCCGCGAAGGTCACCGGAGTGCCGGCTGTCGCGCCCGCGCCGGCGAGCCCGGTGGTACCGGCGCCTGTGTTCGTCGTCGTCACCGAGAAGGACGCTGCGCTCCCGTACGCGTCAGAGGTGAGCTGGAGTTGCTGTCCCCCTCCGACCACCTGAGCGGAGATCGACATGCCCGCAGACGCAAACGCAGAGTTGATAGCCGCCGCGATCGCTGTCAGGGATTCGCCCGAGCTCGTGGACAGCTGGATGCTCTGGCCCGCAGACGCGATGGTGAGGGTCTCGGCTGCGGAGACAGAGCCTGAGCTGAGAGCGGAGCCGGTCGTGGTGGCCTGGGACGCGGACTGTGAGATCTGAACGTCGTAAGTGCCAACGTGCGTGGTCGACGAAGCGTACGACAACGAGACTTGTCCGCTGTAAGCAGGGTTGGCAGGGGTGAAGGTCCCGCCCTGTGTGAACATCGCCGCCACCTGAGACGGGTTTGCCGCGTACGCGGTCTCGAACGCGCTCTGGTTGAAGTTGATGGTCCCGTTGTCGAGTGTTATCCCGACGTCTTGCGAGTTTCCCAACGTCGACGAGCCTTCGGTAGATGCGAAGATCGACTGGACCTCGTTCGTGACGTTCATGAGGATTGCCGAGCCCATGAGCGGGCCGCCCGTCTTCGTAGCTGCGTCGTATCCGGCGTACTTCTGGATGTCAGAGAGGACGGTGTTAGCTGCGGACACAAGCTGCTGGACATTGTTGGCCGCCGCTGTCGCGTCGGGGGACACGGTCACGGTTACGGGCGTCGTGCTCTGCGCGAGAGCATTGATCGTGAGGCCAGGGAGCACACCGGTGAAGGTGTTGTTCTGAGAGCTGAGCGTGTACCCGCCCGCGCCACCAACCTGGATCTCGGCATCCGCGCCGGCTGTGGCTACACGGAGCGCTCCGAGCGCCGAGGATCCGAAGGCGTTCATGTCGACCGACAGGTCTCCGGCGGTGCCCGTCGAGGAAGAGAGCAGCTGCAAGACGTACTGGTTCGTCCCCGTCTGCACGGCTGCAGCCGTGATCCCGGTTCCGGCTGCGTTTATGTTCGCAACGATGTCGGCTAGCGACCCGTTGCCCGTGCTCACATTCGTCGCGGTGACCGAGCCCGATTGCAACAGCGATCCTCCGGCTGTCGCCGGAGCGGAGACAACCGTGGCGGTCACCTGGCCCGAAGGTGCACCGAGCGAAACGGTCGATCCCGGTTGTACGTCGCTGAGCGTCGTGGAGGTCCCATCGACCGAGACGATGCCGTCGACTCCTGTCGATGCCTGAGACATAGACGACAGACCGAGAACTCCGAGAGCCGAGCCACCGGTGATCTGGAGGCTCTGACTGCTTCCCTGGTCGATCGTGGAAAGCACGAGCTGGCCTGCGCTGTTGTACCCGGCCTGCAACACCGACCCTGCTCCGGCGGCTGTGATCGCGCTCTGTACGGCACTGAGTAGCCCGGCACCGCTGTAGCCGCCGGCCGGCGCGTCGGCAATCGACAGTGAGTACGCCGTTCCGTCGACACTCACGTCGAGGCTGTCTGCACCAGGTGCGACCGCTATGCCGGCGGTCTGCGACTCGAGTGCGATCGTCCCCGTCGCGTCTGCAGCCTGTGAGGCCTGGGTCACGTCCACGGTGTGCGCGCCGAGCGTGAGACCAGCGGCCGCAGCCAGCGTCGAGAAGCCGATCTGAGATCCTCCTGTAGAAAGGAGAAAGTCCGACGAGCTCGAAACGATTTGCGAAGTGGACGAGACGTTCCCCGTGGAAACGAGCGAGTTGGCAGCCGCCAGTTGCTGGACGATGAACTCCACCGATCCCGAGGGAGTTCCCGGGGCCGCCGTGGCGGTGGCGACGGACGAGTCCGACGATGTCGCCTGTTGCGCCTGCCAGCCCGTCGGAGTCGAGAGCTGCTGTGCGGCGGTCTCCAACGCGACCAGATCGCTGTTTATCTGTTGGTAGTCAGCGACATTGCTGTTCAACGTCGACTGCTCGGACTGCAGGTTCTGCTCAGGTATTTCGTAGGGCTGCAACTCGGCTTGGATTATGGCCGAGGCATTGAAATTTCCGACGAGGCTGTTGTCCAGAATGCTGGGAGTCGAATTCCCGATGTTCGTCGGAGGAATCGTCGTCATCTGATCTCACCAGTCAGTCGCAGAGGTAGAGCTTTGGCCTCGGGCAGGCCCCCGCCCCCGGAACCTGCTGCTCGCAACAGGACCCGGGGGCGGAGGATCACCGCCCACCTCTTCGGTGTGTTATTGCAGGAGCTTGAGCGCCAGAGCCGGCGTCTGCTGCGCCTGCGCCAGCATCGCCACGCCTGATTGCATCAGGATCTGGTCGGTGCTGAACTGCGTCGTCTCAGAAGCAAAGTTCACGTCCACGAGGCCTGAGTAGGCGGCCGTCAGATTCTGCTGACCGACAGTCAGGTTGGCGACGATGGCCTGCAACTGGTTCTGTGTGGCGCCGACGTTCGCTTCGACCGATGCCACGGAGCTGATCGCAGCCTGAACTGCGGCGATCGCAGCTTGCGCACTGGCCTGCGAGCCGACCGACACAGCGCCCGTGGAAACTCCGAGCGCGCCGGTGGTCGCAGCGCTGATGTTGATCGTCAGCTGCTGGTTCGAGTTGTCGAAGGCACCCACCTGGAGCGTCTGGTTCGAGAAAGTCCCGTCCAGAAGCGCCTTGGTGCCGAACGACGTCGTGCCCGCAATCTGATCGATCTGGTTCTGCAGTGCCGCAAACTCCTGCTCATTGGCGTTCAACGAGTTGGTGTCGTTGGTGGCGCCGTTGGCGGAGTTCAGAGCCAGCTGGTTCATCGTCTGGAGGAGCGAGGCGATCTGGTTGAGGGCCCCACTCGCGGTTTGGATCAACGAGACGCCATCCTGGGCGTTCGAGATCGCAACCTGGTAACCGTTGGCCTGCGACTCGAGGCCCTCGGCGACGACATAACCGGCAGGATTGTCGGCAGCAGTCTGGATCTGCAGACCGGACGAAAGGCGAGAGATCGCCTGGGTCATGGCCTGGTCGGTGTTGTTCACGTTGTTGAACGCGTTCAGCGCCGACAGGTTGTTGTTAACTACGAGAGAAGACATCCGTTCCTCCTCTAGGTCCGAGGCCCCTTCCCTGGAGCCACCTTCTCGTCAGTCCTCGGACCCTCGCCCCCCCTAAGGTGCTCGGCGCCGTGGACCCACTGAACTGTCGGCGCGAGGAGGACACTCCTTGAGTCCTCGAGTCGTACCCGAGCCCACGTTTTCCCGCTACACCGGGGTCGAGCTCGCGCCGATGTCTGGGAAATGCGACGCACCCCCGTCACCGTCGTAATCCTGGCCTGGAACGCCTGGGAGACCACCAGAACGTGCCTCGAGGCCCTTCGCCCGACGCTCGGTCCGAAGGACCAAGTAGTTGTCGTGGACAACGGTTCGACCGACGCCACTCCCCGAAAACTCGGTGGCTACGGCTGGGTGGACGTCGTCACCAACGACGAGAACCACGGCTTCGCACGAGGTTGCAACGACGGTGCTGCGGCGAGCCGCGGCGAGATCGTCGTCTTCTTGAACAACGACACGGTCCCGCTCGGTCGCTGGCTCGACTCACTCGTTGCACCGCTCGAGGAGGATCCGACCGTAGGTGCGGTAGGACCGTGTTCCAACTTCGTCTCCGGACCGCAGATCGCCGAAGGTGCCGCGTACGTCGACCGCGCCGGGATGCGCCGGTTCGCCCGGGAGTGGTCGTCGCAGAACAAGGGACAGCTCGAAGAAGTGCCACGGCTCGTCGGCTTCTGTCTTGCGGTGCGCCGGCACGATTTCGAGGAGATCGGTGGTTTCGACACGGGCTTCGGCATCGGCGGTTACGAGGACGACGATCTTTGTGCGCGCCTCACGCGCGCCGGGCTCCGCCTGGTGATCGCGAAGGAGTCCTTCGTCCACCACGAAGGGCATAAGACCTTCGACGTGAACGGCCTCGATTGGTACGCCGTGCAGCAGTCGAACCGCTCCCGGTTCGAGCAACGCTTCTCGGGCCGGTCGACGGACAGGGACTTCCCCCTCGTCTCGGCGTGCCTCATCACCAAGGACGAGGTGGCGAACATCGAGGAGTGCCTGCGCTCGCTCGAAGGCCTGGCGGACGAGATCGTCGTACACGACACCGGGTCCAGAGACGACACCGTGGCGATCGCACGCCGGTTGGGAGCAACGGTCATCGAGGGCACGTGGGAGGACGACTTCTCCTCGGCGCGGAACAAGGCGCTCGAACACTGCAGAGGCGAGTGGATCGCCTGGCTTGATGCGGACGAAACGCTCCAGTGTGACGACGTCGCGTCGCTTCGTCTCATACTGCAAACGACAGACACGCAGCTCGACGGATATTCGGTGGCGATCGACAACCTGGTCGGCACCGGTGTCGAGGCCGGGTTCGTTCACAGCGCGTGCAGATTTTTCAGGCGTGCACGATGCGAATGGACCGGACGCCTTCATGAGCAGATAGCTGGGCGGGGCGACCATCGGGCCGTACGCCAGGCCGAGCTCGTGGGAGCCCGTATCCGCCACACGGGATACCTCGACGCGGCGATGAGAGCGAAGGACAAGGCTGCGCGCAACCTTCGGGTCGCCGAGGCTGAAGTGGCTGCAGCAGACAGCTGGGATGCGGGGTTCTCTCTCACGAGTCTCGGCCGCTCCTACCTGACAGCCGGACAGTTCGAGGAAGCGTTCGAACGCTGTCGGGAGGCGTCAGAACGCACCGATAACCGCGTCGCGCTCCGTCTGGCGATGAGCACGGGTGCGGAGGCACTTCTGGGCCTCGGACGCACCGACGAGGCTCTCGATTGGATCGAAAGGCTCTACAGGTTGAGCCCGGGAAACGTACGCGGAGCGGTGATCGAGTCGAGAATCCGCCTGTCACGAGCCGAGTACAGCGAAGCGTTGGCCCTCATCGAAAGCGTCGCCGGCGCCAAGGACGAAGACGGATTCGAACAAACGACCTCGATGCTCGCCTCTTCGCGGGCTCAGGCCCTTGCGGGACTCGGGAGGTACCCGGAAGCGAGCGATGTGCTTCTCGAGACCTTGGACCACGAAGGTGTCCTAGACGCGCACCTCGGAGTCCTCTTCGGCTACATGCGCCGGGCGGAGAGACCGCTCACCGAGCTTGCCCGCCGCATCCCTGCCGACAAAGCCAATGTTTTCCTCGCCCAAGTTCTCCAGCTCCCCGACGATGACGCAGACGCGTGCCTCGAGGCCTGCACCGCGTCGGCGGAGATGCAACAGACTCCTGTTCTCGCAGCGGCGGCGACTCTCGCTCGGCGGCTATCCGTTGAGCGGGCACTGGTTTGGTCGGCCCGACTTCGCGAGTGCGGTCACGAAGAGGCGTGTCCACTGATCGCCATCGCGACCACACGAGAATCTTCGGTCGAACGCGCAAGGGCCGCTGCCGCCGCTGTCGGCGCTTTCAACGACCAACGCGCAGTAGCTGCGTTCGCCGCCGCTCTCACAGACGCAAAGGGTGATGAGCGTTCGGCGATCGAGGCGGAGGCCGCAGCGCTTTGTCCGGCCCTCGCCCCGGTCGTGGAAGCGACCCCCCAACAGCCGGTGAGCGAGTCCTTTCGCCCGAGCGCTCAGGGAAGCGTTCTTCAGACGAACGACGGCCCGGTCATAAGCATCGATGCGACGGCAAGCACTGTGATCCAGGCAGGCACTGCGATCCAGACAAGCACTGTGGTCCAGACAAGCACTGCGATCCAGAGTGGAATCGGCGTGGCCGAGGGCGTTAGCCCGAAGAACCATGCTCTCTCGGCGCCCCGCGTGAGCATCGTCGTCCCCTGTTTCAACCGGGCCGAGCTCACCGTGCAGTGCCTTCAAAGCCTCTCGTCTACCACGAGTCGCGATCTCTACGAGGTGGTTCTCGTGGACAACGGATCGAGCGACGCGACTCGAGAGCTGGCTGGAATAGAGGACGAGAGATTCAAGGTACTGCGCAACGAAGAGAACACCGGATTCGGCCCAGCGTGCAACCAGGGCGCCACAGCCGCTCGAGGAGAGCTCCTCCTCTTCTTGAACAACGACACGGTGCTCGTCGACGGCTGGTTGGAGCCACTCGTCGCCGCGATGGACGAGGACGAAGCCCTGGGAGCGGTGCAGCCGAAGCTCCTCTACCCCGACGGCCGGTTGAACGACGCAGGCGGTCTCGTCTTCGGGGGTGGCGAGCCCTGGGTTTACGGGAAGGGCAGCCCTGACCCGAACGCCCCGTTGTTTACGTCGCGGCGTGCACCGGACTACGCATCGGGCGCGTGCCTAATGGTGAGACGCTGCGCTTTCGAGGAGGTGAGTGGCTTCGATGACCGCTACGCGCCGGCGTACTTCGAAGATGCGGACCTCTCGTTCGCTCTTCGCGACGCCGGCTGGAAGATTCTCTACGAGCCTGCATCCACCGTTATCCACGTGGAAGGGGGCACGGCCGGCACCGACATAACCAAAGGTTTCAAGCAGTACCAACAAAGGAACGCCGGTCGGTTCGCAGAGAAGTGGGCGTCGGAATTGCTCACACGCCCGCCGAGGTCGCGGACCGGGGTGGACCAGTGGGCGCACCGTCCACAAGGGGGCTTCGGGCCCGGCGAGAATCTCGAAGTCCGCGGGCCGCGTGCATGGGAGCACGCCAGCACCAGCGCGAACCGCGCGAAGTCGGTTTTGGTGATCGACCCTGCCATGCCTGTCTTCGACAGGGCGGCGGGGAGCCTCCGGATGTTCCACCTCTTGCGAACACTGCGCGAATCGGGCCACGCCGTCACCTTCTACGCGATAGGAGGTGGGGACCGGAGGTACGCGGACGAGGTGGGCCGAGTCGGAGTCACCTGCTACGGGGGCGAAGAACAACTCGCGTCGTCACCGTCCTATGCCACGACGTACTTCCCGCCTCTCGAAGGGCTCTTCGCCGAGCGCGAATTCGACGTCGTGATCGTGACGCCCTGGACCACAGCCGAGCTCGCAGTTGGGATCGTGCGACGCTGTGCGCCGAAGTCGACTCTCGTCATCGACACCTGCGACGTGAACTTCGTTCGCCTCGAACGGGCAGCGGAGCTCTCGGGTGAGAGCGCGGACCGACTGCGTGCGATCGAGGTACGCCGTCGCGAGCTCGCTGTCTACGGAAGAAGCGACCGGCTCGTTTTCGTAACCGAACAAGACCGCGATGCCGTCGTCCGCGAGTTGGGCGAGGTCGAAACGATGGTCCTCCCGGTCGTCTACGAGCGTGTCGACACCGGGCCTGGATTCGAAGATCGCTCGGGTTGCGTGTTCGTGGGCAACTTCCTGCATCCACCGAACGCAGACGCCGTTTCGTGGTGGAGAGCAGAGATCGGCGCCCGTCTCGCCCGTGTGGCCGACTCGGTGGAATTGACGATCGTCGGCAACGACCCGAACCGGCTTGCGACTTCGCTGGCCGGCCCCCACATGAAGGCAATCGGGGCTGTTGCATCGACTCTCCCCTACCTGCACAAAGCCCGAGTCTCGGTCGCTCCTCTGCGCTACGGGGCGGGCATGAAGGGCAAGGTCATCGAGGCACTGGCGGCGGGTGTCCCGGTGGTCAGCACGACCGTGGGCATCGAGGGAACCGGGCTGGTGGACGGAGAGCACGTACTGGTGGCCGACGATCCCGAGTCCTTCGCAAGAGCCGTCGAGAGGCTCCATCGCGACCCCGAGCTGTGGGCCCAGATGAGCGACGCAGGAAACGCTTACGTAACAGAGCATTTCGGGCTCGACACGATGCGTCTGGGAGTGACCGAGCTCGTCTCGCCGACACGTGCCCCTAGGAGCCTCGCCGCGATCGGGTAGCGTGCCGCCCGTGTTTTCCATCCTCGGCGCAATCGTCCTCGGTCTTGTCATAACCCAAGTCGCTTTCATCGCGACCACCGTGTACCTGCACCGGTCGCTTTCTCATCGTTCCGTACAGCTCTCGAGCGGCACGAGGGGCGTGTTCAGAGTTCTCACCTGGGTGCTCACTGGCATTCGCCCCCGGCAGTGGGTTGCGGTCCACCGCAAACACCACGCTCACAGCGATACCGAGAAGGACCCCCACTCCCCACTGATCCTCGGTTTCAACC
>DASPVS010000551.1:0-5793 GCA_035622235.1 Acidimicrobiales bacterium
CGAAGCGCCGCCTGCGGCAGCCATGGCGCTCCAGATCCCGAGAGCACGCGCACGACTGCGGGCTTCGGTGAACTCGGTGGTGAGGATCGTGAGGGTTGCGGGCGAGAGCACCGCGCCACCCAGGCCTTGCAAGGTCCGCGCTCCGAGGAGCATGCCGGCATTCTGCGAGAGTGCGCACACAAGGCTCGCCGTGGAGAACAAGGCGAGCCCAATGAGAAACATCCGCCGACGCCCGAAGAGATCTCCCGCTCGTCCCCCGAGCAGTAAGAATCCAGCGAACGCAAGAGCGTACGCGTTTACGACCCACTGCAGAGTCGTGGTGGAGAAATGAAGATCTCGCTGCATCGCCGGCAGGGCGACGACGACGATGCTCACGTCGAGGACGACCATGAACTGGCCGATGCAGACGACCGTCAGCAATAGCCATTCAGGCGCACGCTGGCGCGTTGAAGAAGAGCTGAGCTCGATGGATTCGGGCTGTTGGTCAGATCCAGGCATCGGCGATTCCAACTCGTTGTCCCGAAGATTCTGCCATAGGTGTGTGTCGCGCTTTCCGGTGTCCATAACATCGCAGCGTGAGCCCGGGCATCGGAAGCGGTGGGAAGCCAGTGCCAGAGGTCAAACGTCTTCTCGCGGTCGTGCATTCCCGCGCGGGCACGACAAAGCAACTTTGTGACGCGGCGATAAGGGGGGCGCGCGAAGCGACGGGTTCTTCCGTCGAACTGGTGCAGCTCGATGCGTTCGAAGCGGGGCCCGAAGACGTCCTACTGTCGAGTGCGATCCTAATCGCCACACCGGCACGCTTCGGTTACATGTCCGGCGCGTGCAAGGACTTCCTCGAACGCATTTACCATCCTTGCCTCGAGCGAACAGGCGGGCTCCCTTATTGCCTGCTCGTAAAAGGCGACACCGACGTGGACGGCGCTGTCCAGAGCGTGCAGAAGATCGTCACGGGAATGCGATGGCGCCTCGTCCTCCCGCCGATGAAGGTGGTGGGCGAACTGTCGCCGCAAGCACTGGGGGATGCGGAAGAGCTCGGGGCCACGTTGGCGGCGGGAATCGAAACCGGGATTTTTTGACGTTGCTCGTGGAGACCCGGCTTAGAGCCCGATCCGTTTAGGTGGTGATCAAGCTGACGGGCCCGATCCGTGCCAATGGAGATCGGGCTGACGGGCTCGACCCGTCAAGCGTGGACCTCTGCCCTCCAGTCGCCCGTGAGGTCGATCGCGCTCAGGATGTCGGTGGCTTCGATGAGCCACAGAACCACCTCACCCGGGTCGGTCCCGGCCGGTAGGGACAGCACGAGCCCTCTGCGGGGGTGGTCCTGGGTCCATCGCCACCCTTCTTTGAGCGGCAGGCCGGCCGACGCCAGCCGGGCCACGACCTTCGGGCCGGTCCCGTGCTGGATTCCGAGCGAATCGTGGGCCGGGCCGCGTCTCGTCATCCGGCCCGGCGTCCAAGTGCAGACCGGCACGGCGAAGAACGGCGCATTTGCGGCGAAGAGAGCCGCCAGTCCACTCGGAGGCGGAGGTTCGTCATCGGGGTGGATACCCGGTTGCAAATTGACCCAACCCCGATGCGCGTTCGCGAGGTCTCTCATCCGTTCGACGACCGGCGTGGCGTCGTCTGCGGTGAATTCCACTACCTCGACTTGGCTAGCCATGCCGCCCGACGTCTCAACGAAGCCCCGGGCTTTCGCTCCGGGGAGCCACGACCCGCGAAAGCGCAGGACCGTCGAAACGGTCGATCGTCGCGAACTCCTCGACGGGATTGCGCCTGAGCCGTGTCGGAGCGTTCATCGGCCTTCCGAGAGCGAGCACAGCGGCGAGCGCGAATTCGTCGGGGACCGCGAGAAGAGCACGCATTTCCTTTTCAAATCGGATGGCCATGGTCGTCATCACGCCGCCGAGGCCCTCGGCACGCGCAGCGAGAAGGATGCTCCAGGCGAACGGGTAAACAGATGCTCCTCCCGCGAATGTGTACCGATCGAACCCGCGGTCTACCGCCGCGAGTCGACGGAGATCCGCCAACAGCACCACGAGTAGCGGGACCTCGTCGAGGTGTTCGGCAAATCCCCCGTCCGATGCCGCTGCCGCGAACTCCGGAGCGCGCGAGAGCGCGTCGGACTCTGCCTTCTCGTCGGTGAGCGGTGCCCATGGAACGAGGCCCGCGGACGCGATCGCCAAGTAGTCGTACCAACCCGGTAGGTAGAGGTCCCGGACCTTCCGCTTGAGCTCGGGGTCCCTCAGCACGATCACCCGCCAGCCTTGGCGGTTGCCGCCACTAGGTGCGAAACGAGCCGTATCGACGATCCGCCCGATCACTTCGTCAGGAACGGCCTCCTTCCGGAATTCACGCACGGCAGCGGTGGTTCTCAACGCGTCGAGCAGCTCCACGGCCGCCGACCGTACACGGATAGCATCCCCGTCGTGATGGGAGTCCGAAGGATGTCCAGACGCTGGCGGCCGTCGTACGAACGATCTCGCGCTTCCGCGCGAACCGAGTTCGACCGGCTCCCGAACGACGAAGCCGTGAGGCTCGCCTACAACATCCTGTTGCGCCGCGAACCGGACCCTTCGGGCGCGGCCTACTACACGCAGCTCCTCGACGACGGTGCGATCAGCCGTTGGACGATGGTGGAGAACCTCATGTCGTCGCCCGAGTGTCAGAGCGTCGAGTTCTCCGACCTGCTCTCGTCGATGCACTTGAGCCGGAACCAGTTCGTCCGGACCCTGCCTAAGGCAGCCCGCATCCTCGATCTGGGAGGAACCGATCAAGCCGACGAGCAGGGCGCCCTCGTGTCCCTCGGCTATCCCTACGACTTCGAGCGGTTGACGGTGGTGGACCTCCCGCCCGACGACCGTCACGACATCTACCGGGCCGGCGTCTGGAAACACACCGAGAGCAAACGCGGGCCGGTCGATTATGCCCACCATTCGATGACAGATCTCTCCGCGTACGACGAAGGTCAGTTCGATCTCGTCTACAGCGGGCAGTCGATAGAGCACGTGACCGAGGAGGAGGGGGAAGAGGTATTCGAAGAGGTGAACCGCGTTCTCGATCGGCGGGGTTGGTTCTGCTTGGACACACCGAACGGGCCTCCGTGGCGGCTCATCGGACCGGAGTTGATAAACCCCGACCACAAGATCGAGTACTCCCACGCGCAGCTGTCCGCTTCTCTGGAGAAACACGGCTTCGAGGTCGTCGAAGCGAAAGGCCTCAACTACGTGGGGACGTCGATCGCGGAGGGCGTGTTCGACGAGCGCGAGGCGGCTCGGAACATCGGGCTCTACGACGACCCCGAGAGCTGCCTCCACCTCGCTTACAAATGCCGGCGAGTCCCGACGTGAGGCAAGTCCCGACGTGAGGCAAGTCCCGACGTGAAGCGAGTCCCGACGTGAGCGACCCGGCACAACCCCGTTTCACCCAACCGGGGGTTTCGGTTGCGGCGGACAAGACCGCACTTGTAATGGGAGAAAAGTCACTCAGCTTCGGAGAGCTCGAGGAGAGAGTGGAGCGCCTCGCGCGTGCTCTCGTCGCAAGAGGCCTCGAGCCGGGGTCGGCCGTCGCGGTGATGCTCCCCAACGGATTCGAATTCATGGAAGTCGGCCTCGCAACGGCGCGCGCAGGTTGCATGTTGCTTCCGGTGAACTGGCACTTGAAGACAGAAGAGGTCGCCTGGATACTCGATGATTCCGGCGCAAGCCTTCTGATAGCCGACAAAGAGCGGCTCCCGGTGGCTTCCGAGTCGGTTGGCCTCGCGTCTGCGGACAGCGCTTCTCACCCCTGCGAGATTCTCGTGGTGGGCTCGACGTCCTCCGACGGGTACGAGGCGGCGATCGCAACCGCGCCGGAGGAACCAGTCGACGTGACGGCAAGACGCGGGCGAGCGACACCGCGATATCTCTTCTACACGTCGGGAACCACGGGACGACCGCGCGGAGTCGAACGGGAGGACGAGTCTCCCGACTACGAGTCCGCGATGAGCACAGCGGTCGCGCGAATGTGGGGGCTGACCGAATCGGACACCTTCATCGAATCAAGTCCCCTGTATCACGCAGCGGGCGCGTACGCGTTCATAAGCCTGTTCGTCGGCGGGACCATCGTGATCCTCCCCCGTTTCGAGGGCCGCGCCTGGCTCGAGGCCGTGGACGAACACCGGGTGACGACGAGCCTGCTGGTTCCCGCGCACTTCATTCGCATACTCGAAGTTCCCGACGACGAGCGGAAGTCGTTGGATACTTCGAGTCTGCGTCTCGTGATGCATTCGGCTGCTCCTTGTCCGATCCCCGTGAAGAGAAAGATCATGGACGCGCTGGCTACCGCCCAGATCTGGGAGTTCTACGGCGCGAGCGAGGGTGGTGCCACCAAGATCTCTCCCGAGGAGTGGATAGAGCGTCCCGGGAGCGTGGGTCGCGCCTGGCCCGGGGTTAGCGTCACCATCCGCGACGAAAAGGGGCGCGAGCTCCCGCAAGGCGACACCGGTCTCATATATCTCTCGTCGCGGGGCCGTTTCAGGTACCACAACGACCCCGACAAGACCGAGCAGGCTTGGCTCGACGACGCGTACACGTTGGGTGACGTCGGGCACATCGACCCGGACGGGTTTCTCTACATAACAGACCGCTCCGCGGACATGGTGATCCGCGGGGGCGTGAACATTTATCCCGTGGAGATCGAACAGGTCCTGCACTCGCACCCCGCCGTGGTCGATTGCGCGGTGTTCGGCGTTCCCGACGACCGGATGGGTGAGGTCGTTCTCGCCATGGTCGAGGTTCGCGAGCCGGTCGACGCGCAGGAGCTGCAAGCGTGGTGCCGCGAACGACTGGCCGACTTCAAGTGCCCCGAGACGGTTCGCTTCGTGGACGAACTGCCGCGTGATCCGAGCGGCAAGGTCCGTAAGCGTTACCTGCGTGAGGCCGTGCTCGAGGCGATGTAGCGTCACGAGCCGTGGCCGGCCAGGCGGTGATCGTCGTTGGTTCGGGGGCGGCAGGCCTCGCGGCAGCTCTGGCGGCGTCCGCCGCCGGCGCCGAAGTCCTCGTGGTAGAGCGCGCACATTCACTCGGGGGCACGACCGCAATTTCAGGCGGGGTTGTCTGGGCTCCCGGCAACCATCTGCTCGACTCGATGCGCAGGTGGGGCGATGTCGACGACACAGTCGCCTACTTGAAGTCCATAGCGTCGGGCGACTCGGACCACGATCTCATGACGGCGTTCGCGTCTGACGCTGCAAGGGTGGTCTCGTGTTTGGAGGAGCGCACTTCACTTACGTGGAGCCCCCTCGAAGACTGGCCCGACTATCACGAAGGAATCGGGAGCTCTGGCGGGGGTAGATCGATCTGGCCCGAGGCCCAGGTATTCAAATCCGGTGTCGCCGCCCTCGTTCAAGAGACGCCCGAAAGCGCTGCAGACGACCCCGGCGGCGCTCGGCCCAGTAGCGACGGGGTCGTCTTCAGGGGACCCGTCCGTGGACGCGTGCTCGTGGGTGCACTTGTCGAAGCTCTGATCGATTCGGGTGTCGAGCTGCGGACTGGTACGAGAGCCTCGCGTCTTTGCGGTCGCGACGGCGACGTCTCAGGGGTCGTCGTCGACGGCGAGGTGATCTCGGGCCGGGTGGTGCTGGCGACCGGCGGTTTTCAACACGACGCGGGACTTCTCGCATCGTTTTTGGGAGCCGTGCCGATCGCCCCCATGGGGACTCCGGGATGCGCCGGCGACGGTCTGCGGATGGCGATGTCCGCGGGGGCGGGTCTCGGGAACATGAGCGAGGGTTGGTGGATGCCGGCCATGCAC
>DASPVS010000552.1:0-10205 GCA_035622235.1 Acidimicrobiales bacterium
GCGACCCTCAACCATGTTCTTGCCACTCAGCCGTTGCACGGCGTGCCTCTGGCGGCAGCCAGCCTTGGTGTCGCATATCTGGCCGGCCTTGCGATCGGACCGTTGGCTCGTGTGCGGTCACTACAAGGTGGCGGACCGAACCGATGAGCACGCTCCCTGAGCTGGTTTCCATGAGCACGTTTCCATGAGCACGTTGCCATGACCACGTTGATAGACAGGGCCTCAACGTTCTTGGAGTCCCGGCTCTCGAGGCGGAGCCTCATCGTCCGCTCGGCTTTCGCAGGCAGCGCGCTCACGGTGAGCGGCCTGGATTTCGCTCTCAGACCGGGTAGCGCGTATTCGGCCATCTGTACTTGCGGAGATCCTGCATGTGGATGCGGATCAACTTGCTGCGAAGGCTTCAGCCAGTTCTGTTGCACCATCAACGGGGGCTACAACTTCTGCCCGGACGGAACCGTCGTCGGGGGGTGGTGGAAAGCCGACGGCTCCGCATATTGCAACGGGCCGCGCTACTACATGGACTGCAACGCCACGTGTCAATGCGACGACGGCTGCGGGGACGGTTGGCCTTTTTGCGAGCCCGGTTGTGACGGCCTCTCTTGTGGTTGCGCCCTTGGCGACTGCAACAACTGGGTGACCGGCTGCTTCCAATTCCGTTACGGGCAGTGCAACCAGGACGTCGCCTGTATGGGCCGCATCCTCTGCAGAGTGGTCTCGTGCGTGCCACCGTGGGAGTTCGATTCGTCGTGCACGAACGCCAACGCAGAGGACGACTTCACAGCCAACATGAACGTGGCGTGCAACACTTCGTTTCCGATCCCTCCCCCGCCTCCGTGTGGATCGCCTTCGACCCGTTGCGAAGTCGTCGGAATGGCGCGCAGCCCAGACGGCCTCGGTTACGTGATGGTCACGGCGTTCGGGAAGGTGCTCAATTTCGGTGACGACCCGTTCGAAGGCGACGCTTCGAATTTGAACCTCGACGCGCCCATGTGTGGAATCGCATCCACGCCTTCGGGTCTCGGCTACTGGACGGTCGCAGGCGACGGAGGGGTCTTCTGTTTCGGCGACGCCGGGTTCCACGGCTCGATGGGGGGACTCCCGTTGGACGCGCCTATGTGTGGAATGGCAGCTACGCCTTCTGGTCTCGGCTACTGGACGGTCGCAGGCGACGGAGGGGTCTTCTGTTTCGGTGATGCCGGGTTCCACGGGTCGATGGGGGGACTCCCGTTGGACGCGCCCATGTGTGGAATGGCAGCTACGCCTTCTGGTCTCGGCTACTGGACGGTCGCAGCCGACGGAGGGGTGTTCTGCTTCGGTGACGCCGGGTTCCACGGGTCGATGGGGGGACGCCCTCTCAATCGCCCGATGGTGGGAATGGCAGCTACGCCTTCGGGTCTCGGCTACTGGACGGTCGCAGCCGACGGAGGGGTGTTCTGCTTCGGCGACGCCGGGTTCCACGGGTCGGCAGGTTGAGAGCGGGTCGAGCCGAATGAAGGACTTCGCCGACTGGGGCGCCGGTGGCTGAAAGGAGTTTCACATGACTGCACTCATCACAGCCTCGACTGTCTTGGTGGCTTTGGCAGCAGCCGCTCGTTCGAGCTGGTCGCCTTGCGGGCTCTCGATGCTGTCGACCATCACACCCCTCGCGGAACAGGGACGCGGGCACCGCTTCGGGATCACTGCCACCTGGTTCGTCGTGGGGGGCGCTTTAGGCGGCGCTTGCCTGGGTCTGCTCGCAGCGGTCCTCGCGCTCGTCCCTCGCTCCTTCGACCCCGCAGGTCAGGTCGTCGCAACCATTGCGTTGGGGGCTGCTCTCGCCGCCGCCGCGTCGGACGCCCGTCTCGTAGGGCTCAAATTGCCCTATCACCGCCGGCAGGTGAACGAACTGTGGCTCGACCGCTACCGGCCATGGGTCTACGGCCTCGGATTCGGGTGGCAGATAGGAAGCGGTGTCACCACGTATGTGATGACTGCCGGGGTATACCTGCTCGTCCTTCTTGGAGGATTGACGGGTAGTCCCGGCCTCGCAATCCTCGGTTGTACCGTCTTCGGCCTCGCTCGTGGACTGGCGGTACTCCTCGGGGCGGGCATAACCACACCCGCCGAGCTTCGATCGTTTCATCGAACATTCCACACGTTGGGCGAACCGGTTCGAATCCTGGTCGAGCTGTCGGAGCTCACGGTGGCATTCGCGATGCTCGGTTTTTTGTCGGGACCTGCTCTCGGGGTGGGATCCGTGCGAGGTGGACTGATCGCTTTCGTCACGGGCGTGCTCCTCACGACCGGCGTCTTCTGCGTGTCCGGCACTCGCGAACTGAGAGCCAAAGCTGCCACATCTACAGCTGCGACGGTGCATTGAGGACCTGGCTGTTGTGCTAGGCACAGATCCGTGCCCCAATTCATCCCGTTTCGTGGGCTGCGCTACAGCCCATCGGTCCCGCTGGACCTCGTCATCGCCCCTCCCTACGACGTCGTCGATAGCCGCCAACGTGCGGAGCTCGCGCAGCGTCACCCGGCCAACTCGATTCTCGTCGAGCTGCCCGCAGCCGACGATCGATCGGGACTCGACCCGTACGAGAACGCGGAGACACTCCTCGCCGAATGGAGGCGCGTCCGAATCGTTCGTCACGACCTGTCTCCCGCGTTTTACGCCTACCGGATGACAACCCCCGCCGGCGCTACCACCACCGGCGTCATCGGGGCCCTTGGCCTCGAGAAGCCGGGCGGGGACGTCCTTCCTCACGAGCAGACGATCCCGAAGGACAAGACAGATCGCCTCGAGCTGCTCAGAGCGTGCCGTGCGAACCTCTCCCCCATCTGGGGACTATCACTTTCCGACGGCCTTGCGGCGACGTATCAAACCGAACAGAAACCCGATGCCGAAGCCACCGACGACGACGGTGTGCTCCACCAGTTGTGGGTACTCGACGACCCCGGCACCATCCAAAGGATCAGCGAGGCCGTGGGTCGGTCTCCGGTCGTGATCGCCGACGGACATCATCGCTACGAGACGGCCCTCACGTACGAGGAGGAGAGTCGGAGCTCTCAGCTCGATGGGACTCGACCTGCGTCGTCAGCGCCTGGCGACGAATTCCACGGCGAGGATTACGTCATGGCATTCGTCGTCGAGCTTGCTGAAGACCAGCTGACCGTGGAGCCCATCCACAGGAGCCTCGTCGAGGTTCCGGACGATGTCGATCTCGTCGAGGCATTCGGCAACTGGTTCGAAGTCGCTCCCGCGGGGCCCCCGGAGGAGAAGTTCCTCGAGTCGTTGGTGGCTTCGCGCTCACTGGCCCTGGTCACGCGCGACGGCGTGTGGCTTTTGACCCCCTTGGAGGCCGCCTACCAGGCGGCCAGCTCCGACCTGGACTCGGCCGTGATGGCTGCCGCGGTCGCGTCGATACCCGGTGCATCGACCCGGCACCACCACGACTGGCGAGAGGCGATCGAAGCGGTGGAGGCGGGAGATGCCGATGCAGCCCTCGTCCTGCGTCCCGTCACAGTCCCCCAGATCGCCGAATGGGCGCATGACAGGCGGCGGATGCCTCCGAAGTCGACGTACTTCTATCCGAAGCCCAGGACCGGGATGGTCTTTCGGACCCTCGACGATCCCGACGAGACCGGGTAGGCACGGCCATCGCCTCCCGGTTTGGCTCGACCCTGGGCACAACCCGATGGCTCGGAGAAACGGGTCCGGTCGCCGGGGGACGGGCCCGGGTCGCCGAGGCTTTCGCCCCCCTGGCGCGGAACGGGGGGTGCGCGGTGAGCCCCCCCTCCGCAGCGACTGGAGCGCTGCGGTCTCCCCCGCGTACCCCCGTTCCTTTGCCCCCCACTACGACCCCCGGTCCCGGTGCACCCCCCGGCATCGTCGGGACCGGTGGCCCAACACAGGTATCGGCGTACGCAGGGGCGCGATTGAGAGTGCACAGGGATTGTTGATGCAAGTGGATTCTCGTATACGAAGGCGCCGGGAGCTCCGCCTTGACATTTCCGAGCGCCAACACTCTTCAGTTGAAACGCTCGAGGATGCCTGACGTGAGAGAACGGAATCATCGACGTCGTTCCGCCAGGTCGAGAGCGTGACTTTGCATTTGCACCCTGCTAGAGAGTCCCAGATGAGCCCCGTGCGCTCTCCGGACTCGCCGCGTAAGGGGACCAACCTCTCCTACATGCCCGCGCTCGACGGCATCAGGGGCGTCGGAATGCTCGGCATCATGGGTGTTCACGCTGGTGTCTGGCTCACCGGTGGCGGTTTCTTCCTTCTCGACAGTTTCTTCGCCCTGTCAGGATTCTTGATCACGTCCCTGCTCGTGGTCGAGTGGCGCAAGAGGGGCACGATCCGACTCCGGCAATTCTGGGCGCGTCGCGCTCGTCGCCTGCTGCCCGCACTGTTTCTCATGCTTCTCGGGGCTTCGTTCATCTTCGGCGTCCTGGTACCACGAGGCACGTATCCGGGATTCCGTGGCGACGCACTCGCTTCTCTCTTCTACGTAGCCAACTGGCACTTCATATTCAACAGTTCCAACTACTTCGTCCAGACGGGACTTACGTCTCCACTCATCCACATGTGGTCGCTGGCCGTCGAGGAGCAGTTCTATCTGGTATGGCCGCTCGTCTTCCTAGCCGTGATGCGTTTCTGGCGCTCGCTGTGGGCGCTCCTCGCAGTGTGCGTGATCGGGGCGCTCGCTTCTGCGATCGAGATGGCACTCCTCTACAAGCCTGGGAACACGACGCGTCTCTACTTCGGCACCGATACCCATGCACAGTCCGTACTCGTCGGGGCGGCGCTCGCTGTGGGTTTGGCCATTTGGAGCGAACGTCGATCCCGAGCGGGTGACCCGGAGGCAGGTGCCAACGGAGAACTTCCGTCGACCACGGACTGGCACGTCGAAAGCCGGAGAGGTCGCCGGCTCTTGACTGTGATCGGTGTCGTCGGCGTCGTTGTGAGCGGTCTCATGTACGCGACCCTCAACTCGACAGACTCCTTCTCTTACCGCGGCGGTTTCCTCATCGCTTCGCTCGCGGCATCGGCGGTTCTGCTGAGCGTGTCGTGCGTACCGCTCGGGCCGGTCAGCAGAACATTCTCCTTCGCTGTCTTCACTTACATCGGCCGAATCTCGTACGGGATGTACCTGTGGCACTTTCCTCTCTTCACGTACATAAACCACGCGAGGACCGGGCTCACGGGCTGGGCACTCTTCGGGGTCCGATTCGTGATCACGCTGGCCATCGCAACTGCGTCCTTCTATTTGGTAGAGCGGCCTATACGGATGAGGACCTTCATCACATCTCGTCGTGCCTGGGTGGCGACTCCGCTCGCGGTCGGGACGGTTGCTGTAGCCGTCGCGGCGGCGGGTATCGCTCCAGCTGCGGCCAACGAGGTCGCCACGCCCTCGGGCAGCGTCCCGGCCACACCCATACACGGCGCTATCGGTATCACCTACCAGAGAGCTCCTGTTCGCGTGCTGCTCGTCGGCGACTCCGAAGCGCTGACACTCGGTCTAGGCGTGAGCGTCGCACTACAGAGTGACCCCGGGAGGTATCGCATCGACTTGCTCGACGAAGGCATTGTCGCCTGCGGCGTCGCTGACGGAAGCACCTTTACGAAGATGGGCCAAGCGGGCCAACAAGTGGGTTGGCCCTGTACGGCCGATCCAGCAATGGGAAATTGCCCCCCGGGAGGAATCTTCGGGCCCCGGCGATACGTCCCCTGCCAGGCGTGGACCTCCGCGTGGGCCGACTGGGTAAGGCAGTTCAGTCCGAACGTCGTGGTGCTTCTCGCCGGCGGCGCCGAGGTTCTGGACAGGGTGTACGAGGGCCGAACCACCGACATCTTGAACCCGTCGTTCGCCAGCTACGTCCGATCGCAGTTGCAAAGAGCCGTCCAGATAGCCACCGCGGATGGTGCACTCATGGTCTTCATGACCAAACCGTGTCAGGACACCGGCGAGCAGCCGAACGGCGAGCCGTGGCCAGAGGACTCAGCAGCACGGCAGAAGGTCTACAACTCCCTGCTTCGCGAAGTCGCGGCCCAAGACGCGGGCCGGGTCTATGTTCAGGACCTCAACAGCTATGTGTGCCCCGGCGGGCACTTCAGTTCGGTCTTGCACGGCGTTCCCGTGCGGTCACCTGACGGCGTCCACTTCACCAATTCCGGAGGAGAGTACGTAACTCCGGCGCTCGTTCCCTACTGGGAAGAGTTGGGCCATCTCCAGGAAGAGTCGACGCACGGCGCGAGCGTTGCGACAAATCGGCTTCCCGCGTTCTTCGCTCCCTGGTAGAGCGTCACGCGTCAGTCGACCTGCCAGGTTCCTCCCGAGCGGAGGAGCGCGCTCAGGTCACCCGGTCCCCTCTTCTCCCGGGCCTCGAGAAGCTGGTGGCTCATTGCGTCCCCGTACTCGGTGCGCTCGACGGCGCGAAAGACGCCGATCGGAGTCGGCTCGAACGGGCCGCGGGCGAGGCGCGAGAGCTGAAACGCGAGACCGGGATCTTCGCGACGCTCGTCGTGGACGAGGAGCGAATCAGCGCCGACTTCGGCGACGTCTGCAACGCGCAATGTCCCGTCACGTTCGAGGACCACGCCGTACTGCAAATCGGCACCGAATCGGATCGGTTCACCGTGTTTCAGAGGAACAAGATTGTCGGCGCGCGCATCGCGACTGGTTATCTGCTCGAAAGCGCCGTCGTTGAAGACGTTGCAGTTCTGATAGATCTCGACGAACGCCGATCCGCGATGTTCGTGTGCTCGGCGAAACGTCTCTTGCATGTGCTTGCGATCCATGTCGTGTGTGCGGGCGACGAACGTCGCCTCCGCACCGAGAGCGAGGCTGATCGGGTTGAACGGAGTCTCAAGAGAGCCGAAGGGTGTCGACTTGGTGACCTTTCCCTGCTCCGAGGTTGGTGAGTACTGACCCTTGGTGAGCCCGTAGATCTGATTGTTGAACAGCAGGATGTTCAAGTTCACATTCCGACGCAAGGCGTGAATGAGATGGTTGCCCCCGATCGAAAGAGCATCACCGTCACCGGTGACCACCCAGACCTCGAGATCGGGGCGCGTGACCGACAGACCGGTCGCGACCGCGGGAGCGCGCCCGTGGATCGAGTGCATTCCGTAGGTGTTCATGTAGTAGGGGAACCGCGCCGCGCACCCGATTCCCGAGACGAACACCGTGTTCTCGCGGCGCACGCCGAGCTCAGGCATGAGCATTTGGACTGCGGCAAGAACCGAATAGTCCCCACAACCCGGACACCAGCGGACTTCTTGGTCGGACGTCCAGTCCTTGCGAGTGGTGCTGGGAACAGCGACCTCAGTCACGCGATCTCCCCCCTTGCGAGGTCAACTCGCAACGTCCTGTCCGCTGGTCCGAGCGGCCGAAGTCTCTCCCAGGGACGTCAAGATCGCGGACTCGATCTCCGCCGCAAGGAATGGAGAGCCCTTCACCTTCGACAACGTCTTCGCGTCGACCAGGAACTCTGCCCGCACCAGACGGGCTAACTGTCCCAGATTGGTCTCGGGTATCAGCACCCCGCCGTAGGAACCGATGACGTTGGCGAGGTTCGACGGGAAGGGGTTCAGGTGCACGAGGTGCGCGTGCGCGACCTTCAAACCCCGGGCCCGGACCCTTCTGACACCGGCGGCAATGGCTCCGAACGTCGAGCCCCAACCGAGAACGAGAACGGGCGCACCGCCGATCCCGTCAGGATCGTCGACCTCCAGATCCGGAATGGTGCGAACGATCCCCGCAACCTTCTGAGCACGTTCGTGGACCATCCGCTCGTGATTCTCCGGGTCGTAAGAGACGTTTCCCGACTCGTGCTCCTTTTCGAGGCCACCGATCCGATGTTCCAGGCCCGGGGTGCCTGGAACAGCCCACGGTCTAGCCATGGTTTCGGCGTCGCGAACGTAGGGCCAGAAGACCGGGTTTCCGTCGTCGTCGGTGCGGTTCGGTTCCGTCGCGAAATCGACGTGGAGGTCCGGCAGGCTTTCCACGTCCGGAAGCTTCCACGGTTCCGCACCGTTGGCGAGGTATCCGTCCGACAGCAGGAACACCGGGGTCCGGTAGGTAACGGCGATGCGAACGGCCTCCATCGCAGCCGCGAAACAGTGCGACGGCGTCATAGCGGCGACGATCGGCACCGGAGCCTCTCCGTGCCGCCCATACATCGCATGAAGCAGATCGGACTGCTCGGTCTTCGTCGGCAAGCCAGTCGACGGACCGCCCCTTTGGATGTCTACGACCACGAGCGGCAGCTCGAGGCTGACCGCCATTCCGATCGACTCAGACTTGAGATCGATACCGGGCCCGCTCGTCGTGGTGACTCCCAGGCCTCCCCCGAACGCCGCACCGATTGCAGCGCCTATTCCGGCGATCTCGTCCTCGGCCTGGAATGTCCGAACCCCGAACTGCTTGTGCTTCGACAGCTCGTGGAGGATGTCCGACGCCGGGGTGATGGGATAGGAGCCGAGAAACAACGGCAAATCGGCTTGTCGGGCCGCCGCGATCAAACCCCATGCGAGCGCGGCGTTTCCGGTCACGTTCGTGTAGACACCCGGAACGGCCGGAGCGGGCCTCACTTCGTAGTTCGACTCGAAGAGCTCAGCTGTCTCGCCGAAGTTGTATCCGGCACGAAACGCGCGGTCGTTCACCTGGAGGATCTCAGGAGTGGAAGCAAAGCGACGCTCTATCCAATTAAGTGTGGGCTCGATCGGACGGCTGTAGAGCCAGCTCACAAGCCCGAGAGCGAAGAAGTTCTTCGACCGCTCCGCATCTCGCGGCTTCACTCCCGCTGCCTTGCCGACTTCCATGGTGAGCGACGTCATCGGCACTTCGTAAACCGTGAAACCCGACAGGCTGCCGTCAGTGAGGGGGTTGGAGTCGTACCCGGCTTTGGAAAAGGCTCGCTCGTCGAACGCATCGACGTTGACGATGATCGTCCCCCGAGGGGCAACGGCACCGACATTCGCTTTCAGTGCCGCCGGGTTCATCGCGACTAGGACACCCGGCGCGTCTCCCGGAGTGAGGATGTCGTGGTCGGATATGTGGACCTGAAAGGCCGAGACCCCCGCGAGCGTTCCGGCAGGCGCTCGAATCTCGGCCGGGAAGTCAGGAAGCGTGGCGGTGTCGTTTCCGAAGAGCGAGCTCACCGTCGTGAACTGGTTGCCCGTCAACTGCATCCCGTCGCCGGAGTCACCAGCGAACCGGATGACTACCCGGTCGACTTTGGTCGGCTGATTATCGGTCGCGGTGGACAAAGGTCCTCCGTCTTCGCGCTCGGCCCCGCACCCCCGCTTCCCGAAGGGGCGAATCGGGCATTGAGACGGGAGATGACTGGTTCGTTACTCGGAGCATAGTCGTAGGCACACGAAAATCCGACGATTCCTAAGCGCTCGAACTGGGAAAACTCACGCGATGTCGATCGATCCGTCCAGGTAGACGTCCTGAACGGCGTGCAAGAGCTCGACGCCCTCCTGCAGCGGGCGTTGGAACGCCTTGCGCCCCACGATGAGGCCGGACCCACCTGCCCGCTTGTTGATGACAGCAGTTCTGACCACCTCGGTGAGGTCGCTCGCCCCTTGGGACTCGCCGCCGGAATTGATCAGGCCGATTCGCCCGGCGTAGCAATTCAGGACCTGCCAACGAGTGAGGTCTATCGGATGGTCGGTCGTCAACTCGTCGTACATGAGCGGGTCGCTCTTCCCGAATTTGAGAGCCTTGTACCCACCGTTCAGGACAGGAAGTTTTTGCTTTATCAGGTCGGCCTCGATCGTCACTCCGAGGTGGTTCGCCTGGCCCGTCAAGTCGGCCGCGAGGTCGTAGTCCGCGTCGGGGGTCTTGAAGGCGGAGTTTCTCAGGTAGCACCACAGGATCGTGAACAGGCCCAGACGGTGCGCCTCCGCAAATGCCGCCGAGACCTCCACGAGCTGTTGATCGGCTTCTTCGGATCCGAAATAGATGGTCGCACCCACCGCGACGGCACCGAGCTCGGCTGCTTGGGACACCGACCCGAACATCACCTGGTTGTAAGTGTTCGGATAGTTGAGGAAGTCGTTGTGGTTCAACTTCACGACGAACGGAATTCGGTGCGCGTAACGCCTCGCCACGACACCGAGTCCTCCGAGAGTCGTCGCTATAGCGGAGGAGCCGGCCGCCAAAGCGAGCTCTACCAAGTTGGCGGGGTCGAAGTAAGCGGGGTTCTTGGAGAAG
>DASPVS010000553.1:0-2308 GCA_035622235.1 Acidimicrobiales bacterium
TGAGGTCCCTAAAGTGTTCGATCTCCGGAAATGGCGCCGAAGGGTCCTTCGCTTGCTCGTCCCACCGCCGAAGCCGCACCGCGTCTTCGAAGTGGGGCACCGACTCGAACTGCCTCGCCTCGTTCCGGGTCATCACGCCCCCTTGTAGCTCGAAGGTCCGCAAGGATTCGGGCGACAGCATCGCGGCGTACCCGGATTCGGTGAGCGTCAGGTAGCGCTTGGCCTCGACGTGCAGGCGTACCGGCTCGGACACCGTCTCGGGAAACCAGCGCTCCAGCCAGGCGCCACCGATCTCAGCGTGGTCGATCTCGATCGAACGGGCGTCGCTCGGGTCCGGCGCGACGACGTAGGCCACGTCGTGGAGGAGCGCGGCAACCACGAGCGTCGGCGCTGCTCTGTCGAGCTCGGCCAGCGCGGCGGTCTGACGCATGTGCTCACCGATCGACACCGCTTCGCCGAACAGGCGTCCTGCATTGGCGCCCGAGAACAGGGCTTCGACGAGAATGAGTGGATCCTCCCGACGGCCCTGGTCAGATCCCATCGTCATGGACCCTCATTCTGGGTTTCGTCCATCCTCGTTAGGTGGTTGGCCCGACGCGGTGCGGTCGCGCCAGCATTCTCACATTTCGGTCGTCGGTCTTCTCGGCTCTTGGGAATCAACCTCCAACGCGCGGGGAACGACGAACAACGTGTCGTCGGTGAGCTCGATCTCAGCTCGCGCTCCGGCGGGCAAGAATGCGCCGTCAGACGCAGGGAGTGTTGAGGCGACTTCGACTCCTTCCGGCAGGGTCGCGACCACGCGAACGGTGGCGCCGAAGAACGAGACGCGAGAAACGACGGCCGGACCGGACGGGGATGGCCGAATCCGGATGCTCTCGGGGCGGACCAGGACGTCGACGGGGGTTCCAATAGCGAGATCACCGACCCCGCGGTGAACGGAGACGTTCGAACCGAGGAGGTTTACCGTCCCCGGCCCGACTAGGTGCCCCGGAAGGCGGCTCACGGAGCCGACGAACTGTGCGACGAACTCGGTTGCTGGATTTGAGTAGACCTCGGGCGGGGCGCCGAGCTGCTCGAGTCGGCCATCGCGCATCACCCCGACGCGATCAGACATCGAAAGCGCCTCCTCCTGGTCATGGGTGACAAAAAGGGTTGTGATACCCAGTTCGAGCTGGATTCGGCGGATTTCGTCTCGTAGTTGGGCACGCACTTTTGCATCCAGTGCTGAGAGGGGCTCATCGAGCAAGAGAAGCCTGGGCTCGGCGCAAAGCGCGCGAGCCAGCGCGACACGTTGCTGCTGGCCGCCCGAGAGCTCATGCGGGAAGCGGTCGGCGAGACCACTCAGACCGACGAGGTCGAGCAGCTCGCCCGCCCGCCTTCGACGGTGCGCCGGCGCGACTCTACGCACCTCAAGCCCGAAGGAAGCGTTGTCCAGGGCGTTCATGTTGGGGAAGAGGCTGTAAGCCTGAAAGACCATTCCCACGTTGCGTCGGTGGGCTGGGAGGTTTGTGATGTCCTGGCCGCCTACGAGGACAGATCCCTCGTCGAGCCGTTCGAGGCCTGCAACGGCGCGCAACGCCGTCGTCTTGCCACATCCCGACGGGCCGAGGAGAGCGACGAGCTCCCCTGGTGCGATCGATATCGAGAACCCATCGAGAGCACGGACCTTGCCGAAGCTGCGCAGGCATCCGACGAGTTCGAGCCCGTCGTTGTTTGCATTTCGCTCCATGAGTGGAGGGCTATCGACTTCGATCGTGCTCACTGTGCTCCATAGGCCAGATCATGCGACGGCTTCCGTGCCAAGCACCGCTGTTGGGGCAGAGGGGCCATCTTCGGCGGTGCCGCGGACGATGCTGCCGACGATGCCGGCGGCACCGCGACGGCGTCCCGAGCCAACGACAGAGATCGCCGCGAGCAGACCCCAGGTGATGATCAGTGCGATAACGGACAGTGCGACCGTGATGTATGGGCTCGTCGTTTCGACCCCGACTAACCACACCGGGAAGGTGGGTGTGTCGGGTAGAACAAGGCTTGCGATCGCGAACTCCCCGAGCGAGAGCGCAACGGTGAGGAACGCGGCGGCGAGGATGCCTGACCGCAGGTTCGGGAACAGGACACGCCAGAACAGCTTCGTCCACCCAGCTCCCATCGACCGACCGGCCTCGACCAGTGTGTGGAGGTCCATCGAGCGAACGCCCGCATCGATCGCCCTATACGAATAGGGAAGGGCGATGATCACATACAAGAGGGCGAGGATCAGCGGTGATCCGATGATCCAGCTCGGGAGGTGGTCGTAGGTGCCCAGCAC
>DASPVS010000554.1:0-3782 GCA_035622235.1 Acidimicrobiales bacterium
GGGTTCATCGAGCCCGTGACGAGGACCTTGCCGATGGAGTACGCGGTCGAATGGAGCCGGCTGATCGAGCTGCAGATGGAGGGATCCGTCGGCTGAGGGGTCTCAGCGGACCCCAACAACCATCGCGTTCCGAAGGTGCGAGAATGGCACCGTGCCGATGCGCGAAGAGTGCAAGCATTTTCAGAGCCGCACCTACTCGACGGGAGAAGTAGCGCGGTTCTGTGAGCTGGACCTCGCTCCAGAGGCGCCGTGGCGCTGTCCTGCGGATTGTCCCAAGTACGAACGCCGGCTGGCCGACGCGGGGTGGGTGCACGGAAGTCTCGTGGAACCCGCCATCGAGGACGAGCCGGGAGGCGGCCCTGAGGTTGCCGAGCTCCTCGACCAGGCCGAGGACATCGTCAACTCGGTGGCACCCTCTGTCGTCTCCGACGTCGAGCGTCTTCGAGCGGACGAGGAAGCTTCGACGAAACGACGACGGTGGCCGTGGAGAAAGGGCCGCTGAGGGCGGGACCCTTAGCAGCCGGGGGCAAGGACCCTTAGGCCCATAGCGACTCTTGGCGACTCTCAGCGCCCGGTGAAGCGTGGCGTCCGTTTCTCCATGAACGCCGTCATCGCCTCGGTCAGGTCTTCCGATTGCAGGAATGCAGCGTTCCATGTGGCGACGTAGTCCAGACCCTCCTTGACGGACCGCCCTTCCGAAGCGGCGAGCACCGCCTTCACGCCTTGGACGACCAACGGTGAGTTGGAGGCTATTTCACCCGCGAGCTCTTGACCGGCTGAGTGCAGAGCGTCCGAGTCGGGATAAACATCGTTCACGAGGCCGATAGCCATCGCGCGCTCGGCGCTTATGTCTCTACCGGTGAAGGCGAGCTCCGCGACCTGTCCTCGGCCCACGAGACGCGGAAGCCGCTGCAGGCTTCCGAGGTCCGCAACGATCGCGACCCTTGTTTCCCTCACGGAAAAAGAAGCATTGGCACTCGCAAGACGGATGTCACAGGCGCTGATGAGGTCGACGCCTCCGCCGATGCAGTAGCCGTGCACGGCTGCGATGATCGGCTTGGGACAATCGGCAACAGAGGTTATGGACGCCTGCATCCGTAGAACTTCAGCCCGTGCTTCCCAAGCCCGCACCGCCGGAGAGGAACCCGACCCGGCTCCCTTTCCGGCCTCGTTCCTGGCGCCCTTCCCGGCGCCGTTCCCGGCCGCGCCGGAAAAACTTTGCCCGAACGCCTTCAGGTCGAGACCGACGCTGAAGTGTGGCCCACGCGCAGCGATGACGATCGCCCGCGTCCAGGGGTCGGATCCGAGCTCGGCCATCACTATCGGCAACTCCCGCCAGAACGCCGGGCCCATGGCGTTTCGCGCTTCGGGTCTGTTGAGCCAAACAGTCGCCACGTTCCCGTCGCGCTCTATGTCGAGAACCTCGTAATCGTCCACCCCGAAAGCCTACGAGCTTGTTGCGACCCGCTCGTCTCGAGACCGACGAGCTGGCTGAGAACCAGCAGCTGATCGCTAAGATCTACGTAGAGGCCCGGGGCTCCGGGCCTCGCTTCACGCCGGGATTACCCCTCGGGTCCTTGTGTCGAAGCAGACCTGCGATCTCAGAGCGAGGCACACGAGCTGTCCAAATTCACAGCCGACGCATCAGCTGCTCTCGGTGGGCCCGATTGGTTGACGGCCCGCAGGTCGAGCGCGTTCGAGCGCTTCGTCTCTTCGCCCTTGCCTTCGGAATCGGAAGAAGTGTGGCGCTACAGCGGCATCGACGATTTCGATCTCGACGGCTTCGCTCCCAGTTCACAGGTGGAGCCATCCTCCGAAGAGAAAGAGAAGTTGATCGCCACCGCTCGCGACCTTGCGAGTCGTGTTGGCCCGAGAAGCGCCCTGGTGATCACCCTCGACGGCAAGGTCGTCTCGATCGAAGGTGATATCGAGGGTGGCCCGCTCACCGTCGACGGCGCTTCGGTCGCGGACGGAGACCCTGGTCTGCTGGCGGAGCGCATCGGTTCGCTCGCACCTGCGCGCGACGGATTCGGTGAGCTCCACGACGCGTTCATGGCCGACGCAGCAGTCGTGACAGTCGCCCCCAAGTCGCTCGTACGTGAGCCGGTCGTCGTGGTCCACGTGGTGGGCGGCGCGACCATTGGCGAATCACCGGGCGCCTCTGCATTCCCCCACACTTCGGTGACCCTCGGCGCGGGCTCGGAGGCTTCGTTGATGGAGATCCTCGTGGGGGCCGGTAGAGCGCTGGTTGTACCCGTGACCGAGCTCGAAGTAGCGGACGCCTCTCATCTGCGGTACGCGAACGTGCAGGTCCTTTCGGATACGTCGTGGCAAGTTGCGGTGCAGGCGAGCCGTGTGGGCCGCGACGCGAATTTGAGGTCCTTCACCGTCGCGTTCGGTGGCCGCTACGCACGCGTTCGCACGGACTCCGATCTCGTGGGCCAAGCCGGCAGCACGTCGTTGCTGGCGGCTTATCTCGGGACGGGCGACCAAGTCCTCGACTTCCGCACCTTGCAGGACCATCATGCGCCACACACCGAAAGCGAGCTCCTCTTCGAAGGAGCAGTGGCCGGGAGCTCTCGTTCTGTCTACAGCGGTCTCATAAGGATTCGTCACGGTGCACGGGGATCGAACGCATTTCAGACGAACCGCAACTTGGTGCTCTCAGAAGGCGCGCACGCCGACTCCGTCCCGAATCTCGATATCGACGAGAACGACGTGAGGTGCAGCCACGCGTCGACCGTCGGCCCGATCGACGAGGAGCAGAAGTACTACCTCGAATCGAGGGGGATCGGGCCAAAGGTCGCAGAACGTTTGATCGTCCGCGGGTTCTTCTCCGACTTGGCGGCTCGTGCGCCCTTCGAGTCTTTGGGTCGATGGGTCGAGGACTCGGTCGAAGAGAAGCTGAGCGCATCGTGGGAGCCCGCGTCCGAAACGATCTCCGGCGACGGAAACCGGTGAGTGTCGATGCCTGAAATCGTGAGGTTGTGCGCCGTTCGGGACGTCGAGGTCGATTCCGTCCGTCGGTTCGACGTCGACGGTTTCCGGATAGCGCTGGCGCGCATCGGGGACAATTTCTATGCGATAGGTGATCGCTGCAGTCACGAGGACTACTCGCTGTCGGAAGGCGAGCTCTTCCCCGAGGATTGCGAGCTCGAGTGTTGGAAGCACGGCTCCACGTTCGATTTGAGGACAGGAGAACCGATGACGCTCCCGGCAACCAAACCTGTACCCGTTTACCCCGTCGAGGTCGTGGGCGAAGACGTCATGGTGGAACTTCCTGTGGAGACCCTGGAGCCGAAATGACTCCGACCCATCGAGCGAATACGAGGGGTTCCCCCCACGAGCTCGTGATCGAAGGGCTTCGTGTCGGGGTTTCCGGACGCGAAGTGCTCGGCGGTATCGACCTGACGGTCCGAAGCGGCGAAGTGCACGCCGTGATGGGACCCAACGGCTCGGGCAAGAGCACCCTTTCGCACGTGATCATGGGAAAACCGGGTTATCTCGTGCTCGGAGGATCCGTGACCCTCGACGGACACGATTTGTTGGCTCTCGAGCCCTGGCAACGCGCGCGTCTTGGATTGTTCCTGGCGCCTCAGTACCCGGTCGAAGTCCCCGGAGTCGGGCTCACTCAGATGCTGACCGAAGCGGTGGCCGCTCCGCAAGGCGACCTCTCCGCAACGGAGCTCGAGGAACTGGAAAGCGCAGTCGCGAAGCGCACGACGTCCGAAGCCTCGAAGCTCGGCGTCGGCACGTCCCTGCTCGATCGTTCCCTCAACGTC
>DASPVS010000555.1:0-2640 GCA_035622235.1 Acidimicrobiales bacterium
TCCTCGAGGGTCATACGCGCGTTGGGTGGCTCGACCGACCGGTCGTCGAACGGATCGGCGCGTACTTCGCCGGATCTGTGCACGGACCGAGGGGAGCTGGAGCAGGCGACGTGACAGGTGACGAGCGAGATTGGCCGCGCACAGTTGTGTCTCGCTCGCCGGACGTCACCGTAGTGGTTGGGGCGGACGGGCGAGCTCTTTACGCCTCGCCTTCTGCCGAACAACTCCTCGGTTACCGCCTCGACAATTGGAGCGGTCGTGACACGTGGGACGCCGTGCATCCGAGCGACCGGGCGGCGGTCGAGCGGGCCCTTACCAGCGTGCTCACGGGCCAAGGCCGACCTGAGCCGTTCGTCTTCAGGCTCCAGAGGGCGGACGGGTCGTACGTGGCGGTCGAGGCGGTCGCCGACGGGCGTCCGGATGAGGACGTCGAGGGTGTCGTCGTGAGCCTTCGAGACGTCTCGGAGCGCACGAGCTCGGAGCTGCGCGCGCATGCCGCTGCAGGCGCGCTCGAAAAAGCGCTCGCCGAGCTGCATCACGAGCAAGCATTTGTTCAAGTCCTTCTCGACAATTTGGAAGAGGGAATCGTCGCGTGTGACGCAGACGGTCGAATCACCCTCGTCAACCCTGCGGGTCGACGGATGTCGAGAATCTCGGGCGATGGCGATGAAATTCGGGTCGCCCTCGGCCATCCCGCGCGTGGTACTCCGCAGTCCGTTCTCGAAGCTCCGCAAAACCCGCTCGTGCGCGCTCTCAATGGAGAGGTCGTTCGCAACGCCGAGATGACCACCTTTGACGGCAACGGTTCGCCACGCGTCCTCGCCGCGAATGCACAAGCGCTCTACGACGAAGACGGTCGCAAACTGGGTGCGGTAATGGCAATGCACGATGTGACCGAGCAGAAGCAGAACGAAGCACGCTTGGCGGAGCTGGCTCTCAAGGACCCGCTGACCGGTGCCGCCAACCGATTGCTGTTGGACGATCGTATGAAGCACTCCTTCGACAGGATGAGGAGGAGGGGCGGGGGGCTCGGGGTCTATCTGCTCGACCTCGACGGTTTCAAGGCTGTAAACGACCTCTACGGCCACGAAGTCGGCGACGACGTGCTGGTAGCGGCCGTAGCTCGGTTGGAAGCCGCTGTGCGTCCTGAGGACACAGTCGCCCGGCTCGGAGGTGACGAGTTCGTGGTCGTCTGTGAGATCTCGGGCGGTCAACGCGAGGTGGACCGCATCAGAAGACGCCTCGAAACCGCTCTGGCAGAGCCTTACAGGACGAGCGGTCTCGCCCTCCAGGTCCAGGCTTCGGTGGGAGGCGTCATCGTCGAAGACGTCGTCACGGATCCCGCCGCGGCGCTCGCTCGCGCGGACGGAGAGATGTACAGGATCAAAGAGCAGCGCAGGCGTCTGTTCGAACGCGAAGACGTCCCTCGCGGCTGATCGTTCCGGAGCGGTACTTGCGAGTCGCACTTCTGTGCCCTTACAGCTTGAGCAAACCTGGCGGCGTTCAGGGCCAGGTGATGGGTCTCGCGCGTGCGATGCGCGACATCGGCCACTCCGCTACCGTCCTGGCCCCGATCGACGGTCGCTCAGGGGTCGATCGCGCAAGGGTCGGGCCTGCTGACGGAGTCGTCTCGCTCGGTCGGTCGTTGTCGGTCCCGGCGAACGGATCGGAGGCTCCTTTGGCCCTCAGCCCGTCGAGCGCCGTGCGCGCCGTGCGTGCCGTGCGCGACGGAAGTTTCGACCTCATCCACATACACGAGCCGTTCGCACCCATTGCCAATTACGCATGCCTTTTCTGGTGCAAAGAGCCGAAAGTGGGGACCTTCCACAGGTCGGGTGCCGGCGCCGGTTATCGCTTTGTCGGCCCGCTCCTCCGTCTCGCGGGAAGTCACCTCGACGCTCGCTGTGCAGTTTCCGAAGCGGCGGTCGCCACGGCAGCCGAGGTCATCGGCGGGTCGTACGAATTGATAAGCAACGGCATAGACCTGGACCGGTTTCGAGGCGTCGATCCCTGGCGCACGAACGGGCCCATGCTCGGCCCCACGGTGCTTTTCGTCGGAAGGCACGAGGAGCGTAAGGGGCTGGGAGTCCTTCTTGATGCGTGGTCGCGGCTGGCCTCTTCCGAGACGTTCGCAATTCCCTCTGCGGATGCTTCTGCGGATCCTTCTGCGGAGGCTGAGGTCGCGCTTCCCGAGCTCTGGGTGTCAGGTGAGGGACCTCTGACCGCTGGGTTGCAAAAGCGATTCGCTCGTACGCCCGGAGTGAAGTGGCTCGGCAGGCTGAGCGACGAAGAGCTCTCGTCCCGCTTGCTTGCAGCCGACGTTCTGTGTGCGCCTTCACTCGGTGGCGAGTCGTTCGGTGTGGTGCTCGCCGAAGCGTTGGCGGCACGAACTGCCGTGGTCGCTTCGAACCTGAGAGGGTATGCAGACGTCGTAGGTTCCGGAGCTGCGCTGGTTCCCCCTGGAGACCCGGTTGCGTTGGCGCGTTCATTGGCCCGAGCACTGGACGACGCGCGCCTCCATACCGGCTCCTGCGCGCCGGAGGTCCTCGCACAAGGGGTTTCGCGAGCCGAGAGGTGGTCGATGAAGTCGGTTGCGGCGAGGTACGTCGAGGTGTACGAGCGAGTGCTGGCCCGTAGACC
>DASPVS010000556.1:0-5055 GCA_035622235.1 Acidimicrobiales bacterium
GGAGTGACGATGAGCCGTAGTGCTCGATCAGATCAGGGAAAATCGTGAAGACAGCGATTCGCATCGACGTCGACCAGTCCTCACTCCACGAGCCCGCTCGGGACGTCGACGGTCACCCGCACTGTCCGGCTCTTGTCCGGATGAAGCTCCGTTGAGGTCACGAAACGAAGAGGCACGAGAGTGCCCTCGTCTAGCTCCAAGAGATCACTCGCCGGGTTGGCGACGACTGCGGCGACGACCCCGAGCCGAGTCCCGCTCGTATCCCAGACCTCGGAGCCCACCAACTCGTGTACCCAAAGAACGTCTGGATCCTGAAGAGCCTTGGCGAAGAGGCGGGTCCCTCTCAACTGCTCGGCGCCGCTTCGATCCGAGAACTCTTGGAATCTCACGACCCAACGCTCGGGAAGGCGTCCGTGCACACGCCGTGCGGACGCAATCGTGAGATCGCCTCGATCTGATCCGAGAACGGCACCGGGCTTCGTCCGCTCCGCACGATTGCTGATTAATTCGACTACTACTTCGCCCCGCAGTCCTTGCGGCTTCACGACGCGTCCGACTTCGACGATCACGTCCTCGGAGCCACCGCTCCCCGCGTCTTCAGTTGTCGACGAAGTCGACGTTTGTATCCACTCCGTCGCGAGATCCGGCTACCCGTACCAGGGTTCGAATGGCCTGAGCAACACGACCGCGCCGTCCGATCATTCGACCCATGTCGTCAGGCGCCACGTGGATACGGAATCGAAGCTGGCGCCCGTTGTCGTCAGATTCGATCACGACGGCTTCGGGCTCGGTCGCCAGCGCGCGTGCGATATAGGACAGCACCGACCGGGCGGTTCCCCCTTCGACACGATTCCCTGCGTCGTCGTCCACCCCGAGCGAAGCTTCGGCGCGGTTTCCCGCTTCGACTCTGTTGCCGGCGTCCACTTCGTTGCCTTCGTCGACCGATTCAGCATCGAGTGCTTCCTGATCCGAATCGCTTGCAGTCAAAGCATCGTCGTTCACTTGGAGGTACCGGACAAGTCGTCTAATGCACCCGAACGGCGCAGGAGCCGCTCCACTCGCTCGGTCGGCTTCGCTCCCTGACGCAACCAATGCAGTGCCCGATCGTTATCGATGTGC
Organism: Acidimicrobiales bacterium; assembly: GCA_035622235.1. Taxonomy (GTDB): domain Bacteria; phylum Actinomycetota; class Acidimicrobiia; order Acidimicrobiales; family UBA8190; genus DASPVS01. Next base: position 1,120 of record DASPVS010000556.1, read on the forward strand.
ACGACACCTTCGGGTTCTGCATTGGAGCGGCCTCTAGGTGCGTAGGTGCCGACGATTTCGATGAAGCGGCCATCGCGAGGAAAGCGACTGTCAGCCGCCACCACCCGATAAGTCGGTTGCTTCTTCTTCCCCATCCGCATCAAGCGGAGCTTCACGGCCACGTGTTGTTCCTACCTTCCTCGTCGAACAGGCTCCCCGACCCAGCTCTGCCTGGCGCAGCTCTGCAAAGGAGACCGACCTCCCATTTTGCCTTGTGGCGAAGCGACGGAGCGAACGCTCCGTTAGACGTCATCGCCCCCCGCCTTTGGGGGTCACCCGTCCACCCTTTTTCTTCTTGCTGTTCCCGCCACGCTTCCTACCGGCGTCGGCCAGTGAGTCTGCGGCACGGCCCGAACCACCTCGGCCGAGCCCTCTCAACGGGTCGACGCCCGACCCGTACCCGCCGGACCCGAGTCCTGCGAGCGCGTCAGCTCCAGCCAACTCGTCGGATCCTCCGGCTGAGCCCATGCCACCAACCCCGGCGGCGAGACTTCCTTGCCCGGCGGCGAGACTTCCTTGCCCGCCTGCGTCTCCCATCGCACGCGATAGTGCGTCGGTGAACCGGCCGCCCTTGGCGCCACCGAGCATCCCCGACAATGCGCCCGGTTGTCGGATCATCTTCTGCGCCTCGGAGAATTGCCGAAGAAGTTGGTTGACCTCTTGAGTGGTCGTACCGCTCCCCCGAGCAATTCGAACTCGTCGAGACCCGTCGATGACCGACGGCTGAGAACGTTCCTTCGGGGTCATCGAGTGGATGATCGCCTCCACCTGCGAGACTTGACCGTCGTCGATCGCCGCATTTGCTTGTTTCAATTCCTTGGGTACACCAGGGAGAAGGCTCAAAAGGCCACCGATCGAGCCAAGTTTCTTCACCTGCTGGAGCTGGGCGAGGAAATCCTCGAGAGTGAACTGCCCCTGGAGAAGACGTGAGGCTCCCGACGCCGCGACGTCCTTGTCGAACTCGCGCTCGGCCTGTTCGATGAGCGTCAGCACGTCTCCCATACCGAGGATCCGGTTCGCCATCCGGTCTGGATGGAACAGGTCGAAATCGCCCAGGCGCTCCCCGGTCGAGGCGAACGCGATGGGCCGGCCCACCACCTCTTTGACGCTCAGCGCCGCTCCTCCACGGGCGTCGCCGTCCAGTTTGGTGAGGATCACCCCGTCGAGCTCGAGCGTCTCGTGAAACGCTTGAGCGGTGGCGACCGCGTCCTGGCCGGTCATGGCGTCGACCACAAGGAACGTGTAGTGAGGCACCGTGACCTCGGACACCCTCCTCACCTCGTCCATCAGCTCCGCGTCGATGGCGAGCCGGCCGGCGGTGTCGACGATGAGCACGTCTCGACCCAACCGACGAGCCTCCTCCAGGCCAGAGGCGGCCACGGACACCGGATCGGTCGGCTCGCTGAACACCGGCACCCCGGCTTGTCCCCCCAGAATTCGCAGCTGCTCGACCGCCGCAGGTCTCTGCAGGTCGGCGCCAACCAGGATCGGGTTACGGCCCTGCTGGCGGAACCATCTCGCCAACTTGGCAGAGGTCGTGGTCTTCCCCGATCCCTGAAGGCCTGCGAGCAGAACCACGGTGGGTGGCGACGGAGCGTAGGTGATGCGCAGTGTTTCGCCGCCGAGTATCCGCACGAGCTCTGCGTCGACAGCCTTCACCACCTGCTGCGCCGGCGACAGACTGCGCGACAACTCCTCGCCGACCAGGCGACCGCGGATCCCGTCTACGAAGGACCGGGCGACCCCAACATCCACGTCCGCATCGAGAAGGGCAGTACGGATCTGGCGCATAGCCTCGTCGACGTCTTCGGCGGACAGACGGCCACGGCTGCGCAGTCGTCCGATGATCCCCTCGAGGCGTCCAGAAAGTGTGTCGAACATCCCGTCCCAACCTACAGGGAGGCCTAGTCGAACAAGGCGTCGACGAACTCGCCCGCCTGGAAGGGAACCAAGTCGTCTGGGCCTTCGCCGATGCCCACGAGCTTGACCGGAAGACCCAGTTCGCGCTGCACCGCGACAACGATTCCACCCTTGGCCGTCCCATCGAGCTTCGTGAGCACGATCCCCGTCACCCCGACCGCGTCGAGGAACTGACGGGCCTGGTTGAGCCCGTTCTGCCCGGTGGTCGCGTCCAGCACGAGCAGGACCTCGGTGACAAGGCCCGGTTCTCTGTCCGCGATGCGCCGGATCTTCTTCAACTCCTCCACGAGATTCACTTTCGTATGGAGCCTGCCTGCCGTGTCCGCGAGGACGAGCTCGTTTCCGCGCGCCGCCGCCCGCTGTACGGCGTCGAACACGACAGCGCTCGGGTCGCTGCCCTCCGCTCCTCTCACAATGGGCACCTCGGCGCGCTGAGCCCATGTAGTCAGCTGCTCGGCGGCGGCTGCTCTGAAGGTGTCGGCCGCTGCCAGGAGGACCGATCGACCCCCCTCAACCTGTTGGCGAGCGACCTTGCCGATGGTCGTCGTCTTCCCTACACCGTTCACACCGACGAAAAGCCAGACGTTCGTGCGCCCCTCTTCGAATCCGAGCGCCGAATCGCCTGCGTCGCCCAAGGCTTCACGCAGATCAGAGCGAAGGGCGTCGAGGACCGCTTCTGGCCCGACCAATTCACCTCTGTGGACCTGTTCGCGCAGATCGTCGAGCATGGAAGATGTCGTCGCGACCCCCACGTCGGCGCGCAGCAAGGCCTCTTCCAGTTCGTCCCAGCTCTCTTGGTCTACCGATCGGCGACCACGAAGCGCTGTCAAATAGCCCGACAGAAGCCCTCTGGTCCGACCCATGCGATCGCGTAGATCGGCGCGCTCGGGTGGAGCTTCGACGGGCGGTTGGACGTCCGCTTCAGCGGGACCGGTTTCAGCCAGCTCGGTCTCAGCGAGACCGGTTTCGGCCAGATCGGTCTCAGGCCGGGGGGCGACCTGGGCTGGACCTGTACCCCCGGTCTGTTCGCCCGGTGGCGCTTCGAGAGTTCGGGGGCCGGAGGCGTCCACCACCTTCGGTCCTGTCCCGAGTGTTCGTCCCGAGCGGTGCTGAAGAACCAGGGCCAGGACGACGATTGCACCAACGACGACCACGCCGACGACGATCCATAAGGCGACCATGAGAGATCCAGCCTAGGGACACCGGAAAGGGTCGAGGACCCACACCGTCCGACTTTTGTTTCGGGGTGCATATGTGGCTTGTGGCGCTTGTGGCGTCGCCTGTGGAAAACAGCGCCACAAGCGCCACTCGGGCCATAAGCACATGAAATGCGTTCCCGACACCTCTCCTCACCTGAAAGGCGGGTAGGCGTCTATGAACCGGTCGTGGCGGGCTCGGCATCTGAGGCCGGCGCCGCCTTCACCTTCTGGCTCACGACCTTCGACGATCCCCCAGCCTGCATCGTCACGCCGTAAAGCGCGTCGGCAGCTTCCATGGTTCGCTTCTGGTGGCTCACGATTATCAGTTGGGCGTCGTCGCGAAATTCGTGAAGGAGATCGAGAAAGCGATGCAAGTTGACGTCGTCGAGCGCTGCCTCGACCTCGTCCATCAAGTAGAAGGGGGAAGGTCGGCTCTTGAAAACCGCGAACAGGAAAGCGAGTGCGACAAGAGACCGCTCACCACCCGACAACAAGGCCAGTTTCCGCACATTCTTTCCAGCCGGACGTGCCTCGACTTCGATTCCGGTGTTCAAGAGGTCGTCAGGATCGGTTAGTGAAAGTCTCCCCGTGCCTCCGGGGAAAAGTGATCCGATCAGGTCCTGGAAGTGTTCGTTGACCTCCGCGAAGGCCTCCGCGAACAAACGTGTCACCTCGTCGTCGACTGCGGCGATCACCTGATGGAGCTCACGGCGCGCCCTCCGCACGTCCTCGACTTGTGCTTCGAGGAAGCCGTGTCTCTCTTCGAGTGCGCTCAGCT
>DASPVS010000557.1:0-4796 GCA_035622235.1 Acidimicrobiales bacterium
GGACGACCTTACGACTAGCACTCATCTTCGCAAGCGCCTCTAGCCGGTCGTCGGGAAGGGGGGCTACTCCGACCGAAGTCTCAGTGGTCGTGAAAGGGTGGGACGCGACGGAGGCGCTCGAGCCGGTGAGCGCGTTGAAAAGAGAGGTCTTTCCGGCGTTGGGGAGGCCCACCAGGCCGAGCCGCTCCATCTCCACCGACGTTACTCGGCGACGGAGCGGGCGCCGCATTGATTTCGACGAAGCGGGTTAGATGTTTCGACTAAACTGGTTGGCTGTGTCGAAACGGACCGCGAAGCGCAAGAATCGGGCCAAGAAGAAGGCCAACCACGGGAAGCGCCCGAACGCGGGTCGCGGCTGATGGATCAGGGCCCGTAGCTCAGGCCCCTTTTTTCGAGTAGGTCGACCAGCGTGGTGGGCAAGTCGGTGATGATGCCGTCGACTCCAAGGTCCAGAAGCGACTCCATCGAATCCAGGTCGTTGACAGTCCAAACATGCACCGCGAGTCCCTTTTCGTGAGCGACCTGGACGAATCTCGAATCGACGATTTGCTGACCGAGATGCTCTGCCGGAACCTGCAGCGCGACATGGCGAAGGGCGGGTGGTTCGACGCGCTGGTGAACGTCACGCCAGAACTCGGCGACCGCGGCTGTACCCGCTGAGGTTGCCACGTCCGGGGCGTGGCGTGAGAACTCTTCGGTTGCGGTGTCCAAAAAAGAGGCGACGATCACACGTTCTGTGTTTCCGTGCTCGTGCAGAGTGCGGGCCAGTGATTCCTCGTACGGTTTCACTGCCGGCGCCGTCGCTTTGATGTCCAGGTTCAGCGCCACGGTCGGATAGTGGTCCATCACCTTGAGGACGTCGTCGAGAGTCGCCACGCGGAACTCCGGGTCCGCAGGGGCTCGACCCCGAAACGGGTAGGACGACTCAGGTCCGCCGTGCACCTCGTCACCGCCCGGCGCGAACCAGTAGGCGTTGTCGAGCGACTCGACCTGTTCGAACGTGAGATCGCTGATCCTTCCGGAACCGTTCGTCGTGCGATCTACCGTCGCGTCGTGGCAGACGACCAGCCTTCCGTCCGACGTCGCGTGTACGTCCAACTCGATGCCCGTTGCTCCCAGTTCGAGTGCCCTGCGAAGAGCGAACAATGTGGATGACGGAGCCTCCCAGGCACCTGCTTGATGAGCGTAGGAGAGAACCCGCCGCTCGAGCCAAGGGTTTTGGATGCCAGCCACCGCCGAACGTTACCGCCCGACCGACACACCGCGCAGAGGGCGCGTCAAATGATCTTCGTCCGCTTTGCGAGGTCAGCGAGATCGACCTGAGGTCGCGCGCCGAGATGCGAGATGACCTCTGCGGCACACAACCCACCGAGCTGCGCACAAGTGTAGGGCTCGTGCCCGCGCGTGAGTCCGAAGAGAAAGCCGGCGGCGTAGAGGTCACCTGCGCCGGTGGTGTCCACGACTTGATCGACCTCTGCTGCCGGTACTTCCAAGGTTCCGCCGGCCGTCACCACGACTGATCCCGATGCTCCGCGCGTGAGTGCAGCGAGGAGGCCGGTCTCTTCGACAGCGCCCGCTGCCCGATCGAAGGAGCCCGCCCCGAACAGAAGTTTCACCTCTTCCTCGTTCGCGAACAGCACATCGACGTCGTCACGCAAAAGATCCAGGAACTCGCGGCGATGCCGTTCAACACAGAACGGGTCCGATGCACTCAGGGCGACGAGGACGTCCGCTTGATGGGCGAGCTCGGTAGCGCGGCGCATCGCGGCCTTCGCCGGAGGGAGGTCCCAAAGATAACCCTCGAGGTATAGAACGTTGGCACTCATCACGAACGGCTCGTCGACATCCTCGGGCCCGAACGTGGTGGCCGCGCCGAGATGTGTGGCCATGGTTCGTTCGCCCTCGCCGGTCACGATGACGAGGCAACGACCGGTCGCCAACGGCTCCCCGCGGCCTTCTCCAGGTTCGCCTTCGAGACGTGACGGAGTCGGTCGCGTGTGCCCGAGTGACACCCCGGCCGCCGACAAATCGTGAAGGAAAAGCTCGCCGAACTGGTCGTCCGCCACCTTTCCCAGGAACCCGGACCTTCCCCCGAGTGCAGCGACCCCCACAACTGTGTTGGCCGCCGATCCTCCGGAGACTTCGATTCCCGCCGCCATGTCCTTGTAAATCGCATTCGACCTGTCGAGGTCGACCAAGGCCATGCTCCCCTTGACGAGCCCCTGGCGCGCCAGCTCCTCATCTGTGCCGTGCGCCAGGACGTCGACGAGCGCGGAACCAATCGCGACCACGTCCAGTGCTCTATCGGCACCTCCATCAGGGTTGCTCATGACACCGGCACGCTACAGGTTCGCCTCCGATGACAGTGACCCGACAGGTAGCCTGCGGCCGTGACCCCGACCTCATCCTCTTCAGGCGCGCCCCGGGGGCCCGGTGTCGATGCATCTTCGGACTATCGCCTCAGCTACGCCGTCGAACCGCGACGATACGAGCTCCTCATCGCCCCGAACTTGGAGGAAGCGGTGTTCGACGGTGAAGTGAGCATCAGCGCAATGGTCACAGAGCCCGTACGCGAGGTCGTTCTCCACGCGGTCGAGCTCGAGATCTCCGACGTGACGCTTACTTCCACCCTCGGACCGGTGTCGGTCGCAGATCACATACTCGACGAGGCACAAGAAAGGTTGAAGATCCGCCTCGACGACGATCTTCCCCTGGGTGAGTGCGTGATCGAGGCACGATTCACCGGAAGGCTGAACGATGAGCTGCACGGTTTCTACCGGTCGACTTTCACGGCCGTTGACGGCAGCACGAAGACGATCGCCACGACCCAGTTCGAGGCGACCGACGCACGACGCGCATTTCCTTGCTTCGACGAGCCCGACCGCAAAGCCGTCTTCTCGATCACGCTCGAAGTACCCGAAGAAATGGCGGCGTTCTCGAACGGTCCCGTGACGAGCGAGACCGTCCTCGACAACGGGCGACGTCGTGTCAGCTTCGGCGATACGATCCCGATGTCGACCTATCTGGTCGCGTTCGTCGTCGGACCGCTCGATGCGACCGAGCCTGTCGACGTAAACGGAACGGCACTGCGGGTGATACACGTTCCGGGCAAGAGTGGCCTCACGCCCTTCGCACTGGAGATCGGCGCGCACGCGCTCCGATTCTTCACGGGGTGGTTCGGCATTCCATATCCCGGGTCGAAGCTCGATCTGGTCGCTATTCCCGATTTCGCCTTCGGCGCCATGGAAAACCTGGGTTGTGTGACATTTCGCGAGTCGCTCCTCCTCGTCGACCCGGCACGCGCGTCGCGTGTCGAGCTCGAACGGATCGCCGACGTCGTCGCCCACGAGATCGCGCACATGTGGTTCGGCGATCTCGTCACGATGAAGTGGTGGAACGGGATCTGGCTGAACGAGGCCTTCGCCACGTTGATGGAGCTTTTGTGCGTGGACGCGTTTCGTCCGGAATGGCAGCGGTGGGTCACGTTCGGCATCGAGCGTGAGGCGGCGTTCGCGACCGATGCGCTGCATTCGACCCGACCCGTCGAGTATCCGGTCGGTCCACCGGAAGAGGCCCAGGGCATGTTCGACGTGCTCACCTACCAAAAGGGGGCCAGCGTCCTCCGCATGTTGCAGACATACCTCGGCCCGGAGCACTTCCGGGACGGGATCCGTCGCTACCTCGACGCGCACCGACTGGGCAACACCGACACCGCTGATCTCTGGGAGGCACTCGAGAGCGCGACGAACGAGCCCGTCGGTCGCATCATGGACACCTGGATCCTGCAAGGCGGTTTCCCACTCGTTTCAGTGGCCACGTCGCGCGACGGCATATCGCTCGAACTCTCCCAGGAGCCCTTCACGTACGCCAAAGCCGAGGGAACGAGTGCGGTGGGTCAGACGTGGCAAGTGCCGGTTCTCGTGCGGGAAGTGGGAGGGAGCGGGGAAACGCAAAGGGTCCTTCTCGATGATGGTCCGCGCGCGCTACGGGCGATCGGTGGCGGAACATCTGTGCTCAACGCAGAGGGTTCAGGTTTTTACAGGGTCAAATACAGCGCAGCGCACGTGAGACGGCTGGCCGACGAATTCGCAGCTCTCCAGGCGCTGGAACGTTTCAACCTTCTCGCCGACACGTGGGCTTCCGTGGTGGCCGGTCGCAGCCAGGTCGACGACTTTTTCGTTCTCGCCGAGTCGTTGGAGAGCGAGACGGATCCGGATGTATGGGCGCAGGTGATCGGCGCACTTTCATTGCTCGACCACGCAGTTACAGACGAAGTTCGCCCGCGGCTGGCCGAATATGCCCGTGTGCTCGCGGGCCCACCGTTCGAAATGGTGGGCTGGGCCCCGCGCCCGGGCGAGGCGGACCGAACCGGTACTTTGCGGGCGCACCTTCTTGGTCTGCTTGGAACCGTCGGCCAGGACAAGGCGATCCGCGAAGAATGCGAACGTCGGCACCGCGAAGCCTCGAATGGCGGCGACGCGCTCGACCCTGATCTCGCGTCAGCGATCGTTGGCGTCATCGCAGCAGCTGGAAATCCCGAAGACTATGAGGTCTTTCTCGAAAGGTACCGTCATCCGACCACACCACAGGAGGAGATGCGATATCTCTATTCGCTCGCCGGGTTCCCCGAGGAATCGCTCGCGGCGCGGACCTTCGACCTCGCCATGAACGAGGTTCGCACCCAGAACGCGCCCTTCCTCATCCAACTTCTGTTGAGCCACCGGGACACCGGGGCTGCAACCTGGAACCGTGTCCGCGACAACTGGGACGCTGTCGTATCACGCACGCCCGCAAAT
>DASPVS010000558.1:0-11175 GCA_035622235.1 Acidimicrobiales bacterium
ACGTGGGGCGCGGGCGAGACGTGGGGCGCGGGCGGGACGTGGGGCGCGGGTAGCAGGTAGTGGAGCGCGGGTAGCGGAGGCTTGTGCAGTGGTCCCTCGTCTCGTCGTCGAAGCGCGCTCTGGCGCCGCGCGCACGGGCACTGCCAGGACTTCTCGCGGGGAGTTCCGTTTTCCGTGTTTCATGCCGGTGGGGACGAGGGGTGCCGTTCGCGCACTCGACTCGGTCGATCTCGAAGCTCTCGGCGCAGAGGTGGTTCTCGCGAACACGTATCACTTGATGCTTCGCCCGGGATACGATGTGGTCGCCGCCCTCGGAGGCCTGCACCGCTTCACAGGACTTTCCTGCCACATCCTCACTGACTCCGGGGGTTTTCAGGTCCATTCGCTCGATCCTGTCGTAGACGACGATGGCGTCACGTTCCGCTCTGTCTACGACGGTCGCGTCGTCAGGCTCACGCCCGAAGAGGCAGTTGCGATACAGGAGCAGTTGGGCGCCGACATCCAGATGGTGCTGGACGTCTGCACGGGGCTCCCGGCGCCGGAGGAGGTGCTCGCGCTCGCCGTCGAGCGCACGGCGCAGTGGGCGGCTCGTGCGCGTGCCTCGCATCGGAGGACGGACGACCAAAGTTTGTTCGGCATCGTCCAAGGCGGGGTGGACCCGACACTGCGGGTCGACAGCGCCCGCAGAACGGTCGATCTCGAATTCGACGGATACGGGATCGGCGGGCTCTCCGTGGGAGAGAGCAGAGAAGAGTTACTCGGCGCTCTCGAGGTGACGATTCCGGAGCTCCCCGACGACAGGCTTCGGTACTTGATGGGTGTCGGTGACCCGATCGGCGTAGTGGAGGCCGTGAGACGGGGGGTCGACCTCTTCGACTGCGTGGCGCCGACGCGAGCCGCCCGCCATGGTACGGCGTGGACGTCGAACGGAAAGTTGTCCTTGCGAGCGTCGGCCAACAGAACCGACGACCGCCCGATCGACGAGAGCTGTGGGTGCAGCACGTGCTCCAAGTGGTCACGTGGGTATCTGCGTCATCTCCTCGTCGTGGGGGAGCCGACCGCGCTTCGTCTCGTCACCATCCACAACGTCGCCTTCATGTTCGACCTGGTCGGCCGGGTGCGGGATGCGGTTGCGGCCTCCAAGCTCGATGGGCTGGGCGAGGCGCTGGCCCAGGCTTGGAGCTGATAGCGCTAGAGCGGGTATGGAGGCTGGTCGCGGGCCTACGGAGGCCGCGCCAGGGTTGAGCACCCCTTCCTCGACTAATGTCGGACGCTCGAAGCCCACCGGTGGAGTCCTGGAAAAAAGATGCCCACTATCTTCCTCGCGGCCGTTGTCGCGGCGACAACCAAGAACGCCCCCAAGAGCAACGCGGCCTCGTCGATCTTCTTCTACATATTTCTGATCGCGCTCATCTACGTGGGATGGAGATTCCTCTTCAAACCCCGGAGCCAGCAGGCACAACGCCAGCGTGCGACCCTCGACTCGCTCGAACCCGGTAACGAAGTTCTCACCGCGGCGGGGATCATCGGCACCGTGGTCTCGGTGCGTGACGACCGTGTGACGCTCGAGACAGGACCGGGCACGCAGATAACCGTGCTCCGTTCCACCATCGCCCGGAGGCTTGACGAGGACAGGTTCGGGGGCGCGGTGGGGGGTGGCGCGCCTTCTCGACAGGGTGCTGGCTCTGAGGATGAGGATCTAGACGACGGGGACGTGACGGGTGGCGCCGCCACGGGCCACGAGGACGACGGCTGGGAGGACCATCCGGGCGGCTCGAACGGCAGCGACGGCGGTGATCACGTCCCGGGCTATTTCGACAACGGTGCTTCGACAGGCGCCTCCGACCAGCTCTCCGCCGGCGACACCGCGGCTCGATCGTCGGCGTCGGACAGCGATCAAAGTGACGAGAGCCATCAGGGTGACGAGAGCCAGCAGGGTGACCAGAGCCATCAAGGTGGAGAAAGCCATCAGGGTGACCAGAGCCATCAAGGTGAGGACAGCCACGGAGAACATCAGGAAGCGGTGGCTCCCTCGGGCGAAACCGACGCGGACGGTGGCTCGAGCGGTGGAAGCGCAGCGACGCAGTCCGGGACGAGTGGAACGCAGTCCGGGACGAGTGGAACGCAGTCCGGCGGAGGCGGCGCGAGCGGAACGCAGTCCGGCGGAGGCGGCGCGAGCGGAACCTCGGGCGCTTCCGCCAGCCAGCGGACTTCCAGGAGACGTCGCAAGTGAAGCGATCGCTCGTGATCAGCCTGGTGGTCACCGCCTCCATAGCCGTGATCGCCCTGGCGGCGACCCTCGCAGCGGGATGGTCTCCGAAGCTCGGCCTCGACCTCGCCGGGGGATCGCAGGTCGTCTACTCCGGGCCGAACGGCTCCCCGATTCCCAAAAAGGACATCGCCACCACCATCAGCATCATGAACAACCGCGTGAACGCACTCGGCGTCTCCGGTGCAAGCGTCGGTTCCCAAGGCGGAGACATCGTCGTCCAGCTACCCGGCCTCAAGAACCCTCAGGCCGTCATCCAGACGATCGGGACCACGGCACAGCTCCATTTCCGTCCGGTGCTGTGCGGCGCGGACCCCTACTCGGCACCCAAGACGGGGACGCCACCCACCACTCTTCCGACGTCCTGCTCTTCTGCTCAGTACTCCCTGCAAGCGCCAACACTGACCGTGGACCAGAGCTCTCAGACGAGCAACGCCAACCAGATCCCCCCGGACCCGGTTCTCACGAACTACCCGTCCACCACCCACAACTACGACGACACGCACGCGGGCGCGTACGTGCTCGCACCCCTGCAGGGCGGCGGCGGGCTCCGGTACCTGCTCGGACCCTCCGAGGTGAACGGCGACGCCGTGCACTCGGCTCAGGCGCTCGTTCCCCAGGGCGAAACCCAGTGGGTTGTGGACATCACCCTCACGCCCAGCGGGTCGGCGCAGTGGGACGCGATGACCAAGAAGTACTTCCACGAGATGATCGGCATCGACCTTGACGGAACGGTTATCTCGGCCCCGTTGACCCAGCCGGGCCAGGCGGCGTGGAGCTCGTTCAACGGACAGGTCGAGATAAGCGGCAGCTTCACGCAAGCTTCGGCGACGAACCTGGCCCTTGCGCTGAACTACGGCAGCCTGCCAGTACCTCTGGACAAGGTCAACCAGGAGACGGTTTCCCCCACTCTCGGAAAGGCTTCTTTGAAGGCTGGTCTGGCCGCAGGAATCGGCGGCCTCATCCTCGTCCTGCTCTACATGATCTTCTACTACCGGGCGCTCGGCATCGTCGTCATATCGGGCCTGCTGCTTACCGCGGCGCTCCTGTGGGCGATCGTCTGCGCTTTCGGCCAGGCCCGTAACCTCACGCTCGACCTTGCGGGTGTCACGGGAATCATCGTGTCGATCGGCATCACCGTCGACTCTTACATCGTCTACTTCGAACGATTAAAAGACGAAGCGCGCGCGGGCAGGTCTCTGCGCACGACGGTGGACAAGACCTTCCGTGGAGCTTTCCGTACCGTGCTCGCCGCTGACGCCGTCTCGTTCGCGGCAGCACTCGTCCTCTACCTGTTCGCCATCGGCAGTGTCAAAGGATTCGCGTTCTTCCTCGGCCTGTCGACCTTGCTCGACGTATTCATGACGTTCTTCTTCACGAGACCGCTCGTGATCCTTCTCGCTCGGACTCCTGCGATCACAGACGCTCCGGTGATCGGCATCGCTCGTGGGTTGGCAGTCGAACAGGGCGCAACGGCGTGACGACCGTCGACGAAGCCGTCGAGAGCCCGGCCAAGCGGCCGAACCCTTTTATCCGCCTCTATCGCGGCGAGACGTCGTTCGACTTCGTAGGGCGGCGCTGGCTCTGGTTCACCATCTCCGGCCTCATCATCGTGATCGGGCTGATATCCCTTTCGACACGCGGCCTGAACCTCAGCATCGACTTCAAAGGCGGCACTTCGTGGAGTGTGATCGCCCCGGGGGCAACGGTCAGCGGCGTCACGAGCGCCGTCGAAGGCGCCGGTCTCAACAACCCGACGGTCGAGATCCTCGGCGGCAGGACGGTCCAGGTCGAAGCGGACCTCACCAAGGAATCCCAAGCCGATCAGACGGCTACGAAGGCGAAGGTGCTCGCGGTGATGCAAAACATCGCGAACACGCACTCGCCTGCCGGTGAACACCAAGTCGTTTCGGTACAGGACGTAGGAGCCACTTGGGGTAGCCAGATAACCCACAAAGCGGTCGAGGCGCTCATCATCTTCTTCTTCGTGGTGGTTATCTACATCAGCATCCGCTTCGAGTGGAAGATGGCCATAGCTGCGTTGATCGCGGTGATCCACGACTTGCTCGTGACGGCAGGCATCTACTCGATCACCGGTCTCCAAGTGACGCCGGACACCGTGATCGCGATCCTGACAATCCTCGGTTATTCGCTATATGACACCGTCGTCGTCTTCGACCGCGTCGCCGACAATACGAAGGGCCTCGGCACGAGCGGGCGCATGACGTACGAGGAAGTCGTGAACCTGTCGATGAACCAGACGCTCGCCCGCTCGATCAACACGTCTCTCGTGGCGATCCTGCCAGTGCTCTCGGTACTGGTGATCGGTGCGTACGTGCTCGGTGCGACCACGCTCCAGTACTTCGGGTTCGCTCTGGTGATCGGCTTGCTCTCAGGGGCTTACTCCTCGATCTTCATCGCCTCCCCGCTCCTCTCCATCATGAAGGAACGCGAGCCTCGTTACCGCACTCTCCGCCAGAAGCTGGAGAGCCGGGCTGACCGGACGGGTCTTCTCACGCCGAAGGCCGCCGCCCTCATGACGGCCGCGGCCAGCTCGTCCGCAGCCGTCCGCGCGCAGAAGCGGGCGTCTGCTCCTTCGAAGTCGCAGTTGGCCAAAGTCCAGGCCCGGTCGAAGGGCGCGAAGCCGCGCCCGGCCCCGTCGTCGGCAGGCGTCCTGCGTCCGGGGTCCGCCGGCGCAGGCACAGGGGCGGGGAAGGGTCAGCAGACGGCGGTCTCGCCCGACGAAGTGGACCTGGACGGTGACGAGGTGGCTTTGAACGGCGAGGCGGCGGACGGACGCGTGGCCGTCGGAAGACAGCAGGGCAACGGTGCTGTTGCCCGTCCTCGAAAGAGCACCGGAGCGAAGCGCCCTCCCGCCCGCCGCAAAGGCGGAAAAAAGGGCGGCCGGAGGCGCTGACAGGTTTGCGGACCCGCGAACCCGAGGCTCATCGCGGGTTTCGAGACCCGAAGTTCCTGACAGGAAGCGCCAGGCAGGTACCGTGGAGAAATGGTCACGGTCGAACGTCTGGCCCCGCCACTGCGAAGTCCGGCGGATGTCGACGACCTGGTCGCGCCCGTTCTGGCGGCTTACGAGTCCCGCCGACCCGAGGTCGCTTCCGAGGATCGTGAGCTGATACAGGAAGCGGGTCGCACAGCGGAACAAGCTCACCGCGGCCAGACGCGCCAAACCGGTGATCCATACATCGTCCACCCGGTTGCGGTGGCCACGATCGTGGCGGATCTCGGCCTAGACGCGCGTTCGGTCGCTGCAGCGCTCCTTCACGACGCGGTGGAGGACACGGGACTGAAGACCGAGGACGTGGGGGAGCGTTTCGGCGCGGAGGTCGCTGCGATCGTTGACGGGGTCACCAAGCTCGACCGGCTCCAGTTCGACTCCAAAGAGGCCCAACAGGCGGCCACGGTTCGCAAGATGCTCGTGGCCATGGCAAACGACTGGCGTGTGCTCGTCATAAAGCTCGCGGACCGGCTACACAACATGCGCACGGTCGCGGTCATGCCTGACTGGAAGCAGCGTCGGATCGCGCACGAGACGCTCGACATCTACGCGCCGCTCGCGCACCGTCTGGGCATCCAAGAGCTCAAATGGCAACTGGAGGACCTTGCGTTCGCGACGTTGCATCCCAAGAGGTACGCAGAGATCGACCAGATGGTGGCGACGCGTGCGCCGCAGCGCGACGAGTACATCGAAAAGGTGCTCGTAGCCGTGCGGTATCGGCTGGATGCCTCGGGAATAAACGCGGAGGTGACCGGCCGGCCGAAGCACTTGTGGAGCATCTACGAGAAGATGGTGGTGCGCGGCAAGGAATTTGCGGAGATCCACGATCTCGTGGGCATTCGCGTCATCGTCGACTCTGAAAAGGACTGCTGGGCCGCTCTCGGTTCCATACACGCGATTTGGAGCCCGGTGCAGGGAAGGTTCAAGGACTACATAAACAGCCCGAAGTTCAATCTCTACCAGTCGTTGCACACGACTGTTATCGGCCTCGAGGGAAAGCCGATCGAGGTACAGATCCGGACCAACGAGATGCACAGGCGAGCCGAGTACGGGATCGCCGCACACTGGGGATACAAGGAAGGCGGCAAGGACTCCGGTGCAACGACGGCGGAGATGGCGTGGCTTCAACGCATAGTCGACTGGCAACAGGACACGGTAGACCCGCTCGAATTCCTCGAGTCGCTGAAGCTCGACCTCGAGCAGGACGAGGTCTACGTGTTCACCCCGAAGGGGAAAGTCATTGCCCTGGTCGCCGGTGCGACCCCGATCGACTTCGCGTACGCGATCCACACCGAGGTCGGGCACAGGTGTATCGGAGCGAAGGTCAACGGGCGGCTCGTTCCTCTCGACACCAAGCTCCGCTCCGCGGACACCGTCGAGGTCATCACCTCGAAAGTTCCTTCGGCAGGACCTTCGCGGGACTGGCTGCAGCTGGTCCGCTCGCCGCGCGCTCGGAACAAGATCCGGCAGTGGTTCAGCCGTGAGCGCCGGGAGGACGCGATCGAGGCCGGTCGCGAAGAGCTGAACAAAGCACTTCGGCGAGAGGGACTTCCGGTCCAGAAGCTGGCCGCTTCGAACACCCTCGAACAGCTGGCCACCGTGATGAACTACGCGGACCTCGACGCGCTCCACGCGGCGATCGGTGACAGCCGCTTGTCCGCGCGGTCCGTCGTGCAACGACTGGCACGCGAGCTTCGCGGTGGCGGTCACGAAGAGCAGCTGCCCACGACGGTCAGCCCGGGGATCAAACCGCCGAAGTCGAGGCGCGGCTCTCCCATCGGTATCTACGTCGAAGGCATAGACGACGTCATGGTCCGCCTCTCGCGTTGCTGCACGCCTGTTCCGGGCGACGAGATCGTGGGGTTCGTCACGCGTGGCCGCGGAGTCAGCGTGCACCGTGCAGACTGTTCGAACGCGACAGCGCTCTCGTCAGGCGAGGGCGAACGGCTGATCGAGGTCGAGTGGGACCGCGAGGGCACCACGGTGTTCGTCGCTTCTGTCGAAGTTCTCGCTTTCGACCGCTCGCGGCTTCTCGCCGACGTGACGCGCGTCGTGTCGGAGCACCACCTGAACATCGTCTCCTCTTCGAGCCAGACGACACCCGACAGAGTGAGCCGGATGCGCTTCGAGGTGGAGCTCGCCGACCCCGGACATCTCGAATCGCTCTTGGGCTCGTTGCGGCACCTGGACGGTGTGTTCGACGTCTACCGCATCCTTCCTGGTCGCAAGGGATAAGGGATGGCGGAAGTCGAAGAACAGGGGAAGGTGCGCGCCCCAAAGGGGACCCGCGACGTGCTCTGGCCCGAATCGTGGCGCTGGGAGCAACTCGTCTCCCGCTTCTCCGAGGCCGCACGTCTTTCAGGGTTCGGGCTGATCCTCAGCCCGATGTTCGAAGAAGCGCGGGTCTTTCGCCGCGGAATAGGCGACGACAGCGAAGTCGTCGGCAAAGAGATGTACGAATTCACCGATCGTGGCGGGCGGGCGATGGCGCTGCGGCCCGAGGGGACCGCGTCGGTCGTCCGTGCGTTCGTCGAGCACCGGCCGCCGACTCCGTGGAAGGCCTGGTACGTGAGCCCGCTGTTCCGTTACGAACGCGCCCAGGCCGGCCGGTACCGCCAGCACCATCAATTGGGTGTGGAGGCTCTCGGCACGGCGGATCCCGATCTCGACGTCGAGGTGATCGCGCTCGCCGCCCATTTCCTGTCGGATCTCGGGTTGCGCCAAGTCGATCTCGCAGTCAACTCCATGGGCTGCAGTGATTGCCGGCCGGCCTACCTGAACGCGCTCGTCGAATACCTGGAGAAGCACAGCGACGAGTTGTGTGACGAACACCACGACCGGTACAAGACGAACCCCCTGCGTGTGCTCGACTGCAAGCGGCCCCAATGCCGAGCGGTCACAGAGGACGCGCCGCGGCTGGTGGACTTTCTCGACGACGCGTGCGCGGAACACTTTGCACGCGTCAGAGAGGGACTCGACGCGCTCGGTATCAAGAACCGCCTCGAGCCCCGGCTCGTGCGGGGCTTCGACTACTACACGAGGACGACGTTCGAGTTCGCCGCGACCGCGCTGGACGCCGCTCAGAACGGGATCTGCGGTGGTGGAAGATACGACGGGCTGGTCGATCAACTCGGCGGTCCGCCGACTCCGGGGATCGGGTTCGGAATGGGAATAGAACGAGTGTTGCTCGCCTGCGACGCCGAAGGGGTGTTCGCGCTCGACCCTCCGGTGCCCGACGCGTACGTGGTCGATCTCACCGGAGGTGAGGTGGCACGGGACCTCGTGGAGGAGTTGCGACGCAGCGGCCTCGCCGCCGAGCGCGCGTACGACGACCGGTCTCTGCGCGCGCAGATGAAGCTGGCGGACAAGTCGGGCGCGCCCGTCGCGCTCATAGTGGGAAGCGAAGAGCGCGCTGCTGGAACCGTCACTGTTCGTGATCTTCGTTCTGTGGCGTCCGAAGCGGCGACCGCCAGTGGTGGCAGCAGCGGCGAACAGCAGTCCGTTCCGCGCGACAAGGTCGTGGACGCGGTGCGTTCTGCGCGTGCGGCGGGTACTGCGCGTACGGCGGGTACTGCGCGTCCTGCGCGTACGGCGGGTCCTGCGGGTTCGGCGCGTTCTGCGGGTCCTGCGGGTCCTGCGGGTCCTGCGGGTTCGGCGGGTCCTGCGGGTTCGACCCTCGGCGACGACGAGAGCCGATGAGCGACGCAGAGGACCTCTCCACGGCTCTGAGGACGCACATGTGCGGGGAGCTGCGCGAGACGGACGCCACCGAACGCGTCCGTGTCTGCGGATGGGTTTCCACCCGCCGCGAACACGGTGAGCACCTAGCGTTCGTCGACCTACGGGATTACACGGGGGTGGTCCAATGCGTGGTGGACGGGTCGGTCGACGTTCGATCCGAGTGGGTGCTCCAGATCGAGGGGACCGTCAGGCGCCGCCCTGCCGGAAACGAGAATCCCGAGATACCCACCGGCGACATCGAGTTGTTCGACTGCGTCGTCGACGTCTTGAACACTGCGGAGCCCCCTCCCTTCGGCGTGGACGAGCGGGTCGAGCCCGACGAGTCGGTTCGTCTCAAGTACCGGTACGTCGACCTCCGCAGGCTGCGCATGCAGGAAAACATGCGGATTCGTTCTCGGGTCTTCTCCGCACTGCGAGCTTCGATGGTGCGCCAAGGTTTCTGCGAGGTGGAGACACCTTTTTTGTGGACCCCCACCCCCGAAGGTGCGCGTGAATTCGCGGTTCCGTCGCGGCTTCACCGCGGAGATTTCTACGTGTTGCCTCAGAGCCCGCAGATCGCCAAACAACTGCTCATGGTCGGAGGCATGGATCGTTACTTCCAGATCGCGCGTTGTCTGCGTGACGAAGATCTGAGAGCCGACCGGCAGTTCGAATTCACCCAGCTCGACCTCGAGATGTCCTTTGCCGATGAGCGTGACGTCCAAGAGGTCGTGGCCCAAGCCGTGCTCGACGGGACCGAAGCCGCTGTCGGCGAGCGTCCGCTCGAAGTCGAGCGAATCACGTGGCGCGAGTCGATGGACCGTTTCGGGTCCGACAAACCGGATCTCCGCTTCGGAATGGAGCTCGTGGACCTCGGGCCTGTGTTCGCCGGTACCGAAGTCCGGGCCTTTAGTGCTCCGTGCGTGAAGGGGATGGTCATGCGCGGGGGGTCTTCGCTGGGTCGAAACAGGCTTGACGGACTCGTGGACCGGGCGAAATCACTTGGTGCAAAAGGGCTCGCGTGGTTCAAGGTTGTAGCCGGCCCTAGCGGCGCGTCCGGTGTGCCGTTGCAGCTTGAGTCGCCGCTCGAGAAATACCTCAGCGACGACGAGAAGGCAGGGCTGCTCGAGGCGACCGGAGCCGTAGCGGGCGATCTGATCATGGTCGTAGCGGACGAGTGGGCGAAGGCCTGCACCGTTCTCGGTCAGGTGAGGCTCGATCTCGGCCGGATCCCCGTCGGTGAAGGGGAGCGACGGTTTTGTTGGGTGACCGAATTTCCGATGTTCGAGGGCCTGGACGAAGAGGGCCGGCCCGTCGCAGCGCATCACCCGTTCACGATGCCCAATCCCGAAGACATCGGCCTTCTCGACAGCGACCCTCTTGCCGTCAGGTCTCAGGCATACGACCTAGTTCTCAACGGCTGGGAGCTAGGGTCGGGGTCGGTCAGGATCCATCGTGACGACATCCAACGCAAAGTCTTCGACGCGCTGCAGATAACTCCTGAAGACGCGGAGGCGCGATTCGGGTTCCTGCTGAACGCGTTCCGCTACGGCGCTCCTCCTCACGCCGGATTCGCGGTCGGGCTCGACCGCCTCGTCGCGATCCTCGCGGGAGAGGACAACATCCGCGAGGTCATCGCGTTTCCGAAGACCCAGTCCGGCACCGATCCGATGACGGGTGCGCCGAAGAGCATCTCCCCGGCGCAACTTCGGGAGCTCGGACTGCGGTTCGTGTCAAAGGGCGACTGATCGGTTTCGAGAATGGCGCGTAGCACCGGCACTCGCGGCGGGGGCGCCCGTCGTAATGCCTCGACGGGCGAAGACCTGTTTTCCGATGCCGCACGATCCAGATTGGAGAAGCAGGGGCCGCTTGCGGCAAGAATGCGCCCGAGGACGCTCGACGACGTCGTCGGACAGCAGCACCTCGTGGCGCCTGGCGCACCGATGCGTACGCTCGTGGAGCAGGATCGCCTTACTTCTGCGGTGTTGTGGGGACCACCCGGATCCGGGAAGACCACTCTCGCGAGGATCGTGGCAGACAGGTCCGCAAAGGCGTTCGTTCCGTTGTCCGCTGTGACATCTGGAGTAGCGGACGTCCGCCAAGCGATCGAAGAGGCAAGGCATCGTCTCGGGGAACGTGGGCAGGGAACGATCCTTTTCATCGACGAGGT
>DASPVS010000559.1:0-3654 GCA_035622235.1 Acidimicrobiales bacterium
ATCCAGGTCACTCAGGACGCGAACCCGGGCGGCGTGGGCGGCGGTACCGCCAACCCGCACACGGTGGGTCTCTTCTACGACACGGTCGCCCACGAGTGGGGGATCTTCAACGAGGACGGTGCCGCAATGCCTGTCGGCGCCTCGTTCAACGTCTTAGTCGGCTCGGCCAAGTCGGGCGGCGGAAAGACGATGCTCATAACGGCGACGAGTGCCGACGAGTCCGGTGCCGGAAACTCCGTCTTCTTCAGCAACAAAGAGACCAACGGCAAACCTGACAACGTCACCTTCAACACCCAGGTCTACAATCCCGACGGCAAAGGTGGCGCCTTCAACAACACCGAGACCGGTGTCTGGTACGACGGGAGCAATGGGAAGGAGGCCGTCTTCAACGAGAACGACACCTTGCCTCCGCTCGGCGAGGGGTTCAATCTCCTCGTCTTTTCCAGCTGACCGTAGCTAACCGCACTGGAATGCCCACACCGGATTCGGTAATAGTCCACACGCTTACCTGAGCGGACAAACCGCACCGGATCACCCCACGGTGTCGTTACCGACCGCGTCTGCCTCCAGCCCAGGTGCGCGAGTTCGTCATTTTGCGGAAGGTGCTGCTACCTCGATCCGGGGTATTGCCGAGTCAGCATCCAAATGCCTGCGCCCAAGCAGGCCACCCCGACGACAAGCGCGAGTTCGCCGTAGATGGTGAACGCTAGGAGGAAGGTGAACACCACGAGAACGGCACCAAGAGCGATCAAAAACCACGCCACAAACGAAGGCTAACCACGGACGCTCGGGAACGGCAGGTTGCGCGTACCCACATTCACGGCCATCGGGTCGGAGATTTCGGGTCATGCTTGCGGTCGCGAGCGCCCCGACCAGCACCAAGAGTTGAGGGCAACCGGAAGCGCCTACCGTGCGTCCCAATAGGTGTGAATCAGAAAAATGGGAGTCGGCGAAGCGTTGCCATTGCGGTTGAAGCCGGGATCAGCGTCCTGGCTGTGGTTTTGACAGGTTGTGGAAAGTCGATGCCGACGGGAACCTTGACGGGGACTCTCCAGATCGTGACAGGAGGCGGGGCGCATCAAATGGTTTCAGCAACGGGGCAGGTCATAGTTCGTAAGGGAACTGAGCGTCTGGCCGATCAGAGAGTCCAGTCCGGGAGCACTTTTCTCTTGACCGTTCTTCCCGGTACCTATCAGATCGCCTCCATCTGCGTGCAGTCACAGCACGTGACCCAGTTATCCGTGCCGAAAACTGTCTCAGTGAAGGCGAACGTGGCGACCAGGGCTGACGTTCGATGCCTTTTGAATCCCCATCGGATCGTCGGCCACCAGTCGGCGGGTACCGCGAGACTCCCCAAGGCCAGTGTGATCGAGATCACTGGGTACGAAGTGGTGGCTGAGGCCGGAAGCAGAGGTCCAATCACTGAGGCGATCACCGGATCGAAGGCGCAGGCGCCGCTGTCCGCATTGGAAAATTCGCCTGCCTGGAAGAAGGCGCCCTCCCATGTCTCGATGAGCCACAACCCTTCGTCATCGACGTGGTGCCACACCGAGGCGCGCGTCCAGCGATGGTGGCGACGCCATACGACACGTGCGCCAGTCCGAGCCTGGCAGTCGCGATTGATACCAGGACGAGCTATGTAGAGGACGACTGTGCTCTTCAGTCTGCGGTCGTCGCAGCCCTTCCTCCCGCTCAGGCGCAAGGGACGCGAGAGCTGGGATCAGATGCGTGCGCCACGTCGCGTATGGGGGTCCGCTGACGGGATGGCGTGTGTCATCGAGCCGCGCTGGCTTGACGCCTGGCTCGTCGAATGACGAATGCAGTTCGGCGAAGCTATAGAATCCGTTTCCAGGCCATCGATGGCTGACGCTGGTTCGGCGCTCGGGCGAACTGAAAGGTCGATCACGCGGGTGCTTTTAACGCGTCCACGAGATCGATCGCCGTGGGGACTGCGACGCGAGCATCTACGTGTGCGGCGATCGAACGGTATGCCTGGGCTCCGGGAGACAGTGGCGCGTGTTCCATGATGCAGCATCCAAGGCTTGGTGCCTCAGCGAATCGGACCGATTTGCCGACCGGGGGTTCGAGCAGCGCCAAGCCATAGCGCTCTTTGATGAATGAAAGCATGGCCCTGCAGTGTCGAGTGTGACCTTCAAACATGGTTGCGATCACCCCGCGTATGCAAAGCCTCTCGTTCGAAAACATCCGGATATCGTCGATCGTCTCGAGGAGCTGCTCGACGCCGCGAGCGCTGAGCGCCTCGCATTGGAAGGGTATGAGGACTTCTTCTGCTGCCGTGAGACCGTTGATCGTCAAGATCCCAAGCGACGGGGGGCAGTCGATCAAGATCATGTCGTACTCGTCTCTTACGGCTTTCAGGTGGTGACCAAGGACGAACTCGCGGCGATTTCGGTACAGCAGCTCGATCGCAGATCCGCCCAGGTCAATGGTCGCTGGCAAGATGTCGAGTCCATCGATACCTGCAACCACCTGACGCACCTCTGTCACCTTTGACCGCCGCTGGAACACGTCGTGAAGTGACAGGTCAAGCGAGTCGGCTTCGATGCCGGCGGAATACGTGAGACAAGCTTGCGGGTCGAGATCGACGAGCAGCACACGCCTGCCCATTTCGGCGAGCGCAAAACCGATGGAATGCACCGTCGTTGTTTTGCCGACCCCACCTTTCTGATTGGCGACTGCAATCAAACGCGCCACAGTTCGGAGTCTAGGCATCGATGTTCGTGCCGTGGTGGTTCATTCGGACCCTCCAAGCCTTCGATATCTCCGCTTTTGAACCGCGACGTTCTAAGGAATCGGACGGGGCAGACGGACTACGCCCAGCGATTGAAATAAGACCGAGAGCGTCGGTTGCCTGCGGCCGAGTTCACCTCAAAGGGCATCGCCCGAGGAAAAGACGCGGTCACTCGGTGCCGTCGCGACCCTCGCGCCCACTCAGAGCGCGTTTGCGGGGAAGCGGTGATCAGCACATCGACAAGAACGGTAGGGGACCGAGTCGTGCATGAGGGCTGAATGACACTCCGTTCACAAATCCCGTCGCCTCTTCACCACAGACAGCGCATCGCTCCTCTGCGACTTCTGCCTCTAGCTGTTGCGGAATCGAGGCGCGAGCCAATTCGGATCTGGGCTTCGGATGAAGAGGATCCGCAGAGCAGACGAGCCGGTAAATCGACGGATCGTGGCGCCGTTTCGCCCCACACACGATGCAACTCCCCCAGTCTTGATCCACCGTCATTTGCCCTGGTCTGGCGCTAAAGGCCCACAGCTTCAATCGGCACAAAGGCTTGAATCATTGATCAGAGAAATGGATAAGTCGAACCCAATCTCCGGTCGTCACGACTCGGCGAATGGGAAATTGGTGGCACGACCACCCAATTGGCAGCTGTGGTCGAATCACGGCCTGATTTCCCCAAGATGATCCCCTTATCGTCCACAGTCGCCTGGGGTGAAACTCATGGCTGCAACGCAGTGAGCGGGAGGGTCGCCCGTGAGGACCTATCGAGACCTGGCACTCGGTTTTGGAGTCGCCGCCATGGCCTTCATCTGGTCGGTTGGCGCCATCGTGATCGTCGAGTGGTTCGGACGTCGAATCATGTGAGCCCGTCGTCCTGTAAAGGAGTGGGTTGGTATTGGCGA
>DASPVS010000560.1:0-20872 GCA_035622235.1 Acidimicrobiales bacterium
TGATGGTCGCGGATTCCCCTCGCAGAACCGAGCTCGAAGCCACATTGAGCTCAGGCGGGTACACGGTGGTCGTCGACGGGCCCGCAGAGGCGATGGGCGTCGCTAATGCAGTCGCTCCCGAACATCTGGAGATTCAGACCGGCGCTCCCGAGGCCCTGCTTCCCCTGGTGCGTTGCGCAGGCGCGGTCTTCTTGGGACCGTTCGCACCTGCAAGCGTCGGCGACTACCTGGCGGGGCCGAACCATGTTCTGCCCACTGCGCGCACCGCGAGATTCGCGTCCGCGCTCCGTACCGACGACTTCCGAACACATATCCACGCGGTTTCGTTGGACGGTCAGGCCCTTGCGCGGGTGGCCCCATACGTGGAGGCACTTGCCGAGGCCGAAGGTCTTCCGGCGCACGCAGAGTCGGTTCGCATGCGCGAAAACCCGGCTTCGTCACCCTCGGGCAAACGCCTCGGCGCGTGGTCGCCGGACGCGGTGCCGGGCCGCTGAGGGTCGACTATGGACCACGAGGACAGACAGATCTCGATCCGAAGCGATCTCGAGGAGTTGTCCGACTATCACTCGCCACAGGTGGACGTCGAGGTTCGACTGAACACGAACGAGTCGCCGCTTCCACCGCCCGACTCGTGGGTTCGAGAACTGCAAGACGAGATCGGCCGCATTCCGTTCAACCGGTACCCGGATCGGCGCGTGGCAGCGCTTCGTCGGGCGTTGGCCGACCTGCATTCGGTCGATCCAGAGCGCATTTTCTGCGCCAACGGCTCCAACGAAGTGCTGCAGTGTCTGCTTCTCGCATACGGGGGACCGGGACGCACGGTCGCGCTTTTCGAGCCCACCTACACGCTCCACCGACACATCGCACGAGTCACCGCGACACGCGTTGCAGGAGGCTGGCGCACAGCCGATCATCGACTGGACGAGCGCGTCGTGGAAGACGTCTTGTCGCGCGAACAGCCGGTTATCACGTTCTTGTGCTCACCGAACAACCCGACCGGACGAGCCGAGGACCCTGCGCAGATCGAGCAGGTGCTCAGAAAAGCTCCGGGACTCGTGGTGGTGGACGAGGCATACGGGCAATTCGCGAGGTCCAGCGCGCTCGATTTGCTCGATTTGCGCGATCGCGAGGAGCCCGGGCGACGAGTTTCCGACCGCCTCGTGGTGGTTCGCACATTCTCGAAGACCTGGTCGATGGCTGCATGCAGGCTCGGATACATGGTCGCAAGCCCGGAGGTGGTCGCAGCGTGCGAGTTGGTCGCGCTCCCGTATCACCTCGATGCGATGACGCAGGTGGCCGGCCTGCTCGCTCTTCGGCACATCGACGAGATGCACGAGCGAGTTGCGCTTCTGACAGAGGAACGTGGCAGAGTCGCCGCTGCACTGGCGGACTTGCCGGTGGAGACCTGGCCATCGGACGCGAACTTCATCCTGTTCCGGCCGACCGGTCGCGCCGCAAGACAGGTCTGGAAGGACCTGCTCCAGGATTCGGTCCTCGTAAGGGACTGCTCGACGTGGCGCGGGCTCGACGAGTGTCTGCGCGTGACGATAGGTACCCCACAAGAGAACGACCGTTTCTTGGACGCTCTTCGCAAGAGCCTCGACGGGTGAAAGCTTTCGAAGATCGTCGTCCTGGACGTGAGACGATGATTGCTCTTCGAGTGGAGGGACGATGAGCGACGCACCCGGTACGCGCCGGTCAGAGAGAAGCCGGCGGACCAAAGAGACCCAGGTCGACGTTTGTGTCGTCGTAGACGGGCAAGGAGACGTGGAGGTCGACACCGGGTTGCCCTTCTTCGACCATATGCTTTCGCAACTCGGTCGTCATTCAGGCATGGATCTCACGATCAAGGCGAGCGGGGACCTCGAGGTCGATGCACACCACACCGTCGAGGATGTTGGGATAGTGCTCGGCGAGGCTCTGTGCGGAGCTGTCGGCGACAAGAAGGGAATCCGGCGATTCGCATCGATAGCCCTGCCTCTCGACGAAGCTCTGGTGGAAGTGGCTCTCGACGTTTCGGGACGTCCCTACCTCGCGTATTCGGTCACGCTCCCACCCGAGGCGCCCCCACTCGGCTCGCCCGGATTCGATCCTCAGTTAGCCGAGGAGTTCTGGAGAGCGCTCGTCACTTCAGCGGGTCTGACCCTGCATATCAGGATGATCACCGGAAAGAACACGCACCACATTCTCGAAGCGTCGTTCAAAGCGGTCGCCCGTTCGATGCACGACGCGCTCTCAACGGAGGGCTCGACGCTTCCTTCGACGAAGGGTGTGCTGTGAAGAGGGACCTCGAGTGGCGGGGATGATCGCCGTACTCGACTACGGCATCGGCAACTTACGCTCAGCCGAAAAGGCGCTGGTTCATCTGGGAGCGGCGGCGCGTCTCGTAACGGAGCCGGAGGAAGCAGAGTCCGCGTCTGCGGTCGTCCTTCCGGGTGTCGGCGCATTCGGGCGCTGCGCGGAGGCCCTTCGCGCAACGGGCCTAGACCGTGCGGCGTTGATGGCCGTGGAGAGAGGCATACCGTTTCTCGGGATATGTGTCGGGTTCCAACTCCTGTACGAGGGATCGGACGAGGCTCCGAGGGTCCCCGGCCTCGGGGTGCTGCCGGGAAAGGTGCGCGCCCTTCCTGACGGCGTTAAACACCCGCAGATCCAATGGAACCAGCTGGAACTTGTCGGAACCGGCTCTTCAAGTCTCTCGACCGACGGAAATGCGCGCAGCGGTTTATTGGCGGGCCTCGGTGAGCGGCCATGGGTCTACTTCGTCCATTCGTTCGCGCCTGAACCGACCGAAGACGTGGTCGCGTTCTGTGACTACGGCGGTCCTGTGGTGGCCGCCTCACAGCGGGGCAAGGTGTGGGGGACGCAATTCCACCCTGAGAAATCAGGGAAGAACGGCTTGTCCATTCTCGGCAACTTCGTGCGCGAGGTCGAAGCGGCCGCGGTCTCCTGGGGCTGAGTGCGACTCATGGAGCTGATTCCCGCCGTAGACATCCGAGGCGGTGGTGCGGTTCGCCTGACCCGAGGTGACTTCGAGCACGAGCAGAGCTACGGGAGCCCGATCGAGCTCGCCCGTTCGTACGCTGCGGCTCGACCCTCTTGGATACACGTCGTCGACCTGGACGCGGCTCGCACCGGACAGCCGGTCAACCGCCAGATCGTCCTGTCCATCGCCAAGGAGTTGGACACCCCGGTGCAAGTCGGGGGCGGCGTGCGGTCCGAAGCCGACGCTGCGGAAATCCTCGGTGGAGGAGCCGCTCGGGTCGTTGTCGGCACCGCGGCGGTCACGGACCGAGATCTACTGCGAACCCTGACCAAGAGGTACCCGCTCCAGATCGCGGTGGGACTCGATCATCGAGGCCAAGGGGCAGAGGTCGCTCTTTCGGGCTGGGAACGCAGCAGCGGGCGTTCTCTCGAAGAAATGATTGCGGAACTGGAAGACGTTGACTTGGGCGCGCTCGTCGTAACGTCGATAGAACGCGACGGCTCGTTCACGGGACCGGATCTCGAGGGCATCGAGGCGGTCCTTTCCTGCACCCGACACGAGGTGATCGCCTCGGGTGGCGTGAGGTCACTAGAAGACTTGGCGGCGCTGGCACGCTTGGAAGTAGGGGGGCGGCGTCTCCACGGCGCGATCGTCGGCAAGGCTCTCGTCGAAGGCCGTTTCTCGGTAGAAGAAGGGATCGTTGCGTGCGCACGGTAAGGGTGATCCCGTGTCTCGACGTCGACGGAGGACGCGTCGTAAAGGGCGTGAAGTTCGTCGATCTCGTCGACGCGGGTGACCCGGTCGAGCTCGCTAGCCGTTACGACTCGGAGGGAGCCGACGAGGTGGTCTTCTTGGACATAACCGCTTCGGCGCACGGCCGGGACACGATCGTCGACGTCGTATCCCGCACGGCCGAAGAGGTTTTCATACCGCTCACCGTGGGCGGCGGAGTGCGTTCAACGGAGGACGGGCGCAAGCTGCTGCGGGCAGGGGCCGACAAGGTCGCGCTCAACACCTCTGCCGTACAGACCCCGGAGCTCGTTTCCGACCTTGCTGAAGAATTCGGATCCCAGTGCGTCGTAGTAGCAGTCGACGCTCGCCGACGTGGAGCGGATGATTGGGAGGTTTTCACCCACGGGGGAAGGGAACAAACCGGCCTCGACGCGGTGGCCTGGTCGGCCAGGTGTGCGCAGTTGGGGGCTGGGGAGATCCTTCTCACGTCCATGGATCGTGACGGCACACGCGACGGGTTCGACCTCGAGCTCACTCGCGAGGTCGTCGACGCTTGTGATGTACCGGTGGTCGCGTCGGGCGGCGTGGGAACGCTCGACGACCTCGTCGACGGAGCGCTCGTGGGCGGTGCCGACGCCGTGCTTGCGGCGTCGATCTTCCATCGCCGCGAGTTCACGGTGGGCGAAGCAAAGGCGCGCATGTCCGAACGCGGAGTGAACGTGCGGCCTGTCGGTCAGTAACGGGCGAACAGCCGGGCAGAGGTCGACCGGGGCTCGATCGCAACGACCATTGACGCGACGACCATTGACGCAACGACCGTCGAGTCGTGACCGTCAAGTCGAAAAGGTCGGCGTGGGCCCCGTTTCGCTGCTGGGCGGAGAGCCGTTCCCCGACGGCACACCAAGGCTGCTGAAGGCGATCGAGCCGTCCGGAGCCGAGACCGTCACCTTCTTTCCCCAATGCGCGAAGGTGAAATTCGACTTCAATTGCTCGCCTCCGGAATTCTGCGTACTCGAATACGAGAGCGGGAGTTTGGACTCGCCGGCGACGTCCAGCTGGGCAGTTCCCCCCGAGCCGCCTCCCCCTTCTGAGGGGAGCGCTCCCGTCAAACGCCAGATGTGATTTCCGTTCGCGCCCGTCACCTGGGTAGCCGAGTGAGGTGTTATGAGAACCTGACTCAGGTTGGAGTCGGTGGTGATCCCGGCTTCGAGCGCCGCGTACGGCGAATCCGAGCTCCGAATCGCGATCCACTGGTTCGCGTAGCCTTGGGGATTCGAGGTCGACGGCACGCCGAGCTGGTCCTCTAATGCTGCCGCGTTCCCTCGGAAGTAGACGACGCCGTCGACGAGGACGAGCGAGAATTTCTCGGTTCCGTAGGCGGGGTTGTCGACGGTGATGTCCTGAAGCCCCGAGGAACGTTGAGCGGTCCCAACCGTCGACTGACTGGAGGAACCGCCCTGGGTTATCGCGACGTACTCGAACGAGTCGGCTTGCTTGGCGGCTGCTACGGACTCGTCGAGGACGGTGTTTGCGGTCGAGGTCGAATTGGACGGAGAGCTTTGCGAAACGAGGACCCCTGCGCCCGCGCCCGCGACGAGAAGAACCAGCCCGATGAGGACAGCCAGTACCGCCATCGTCCGCCGTCTGCGCCTGCTCGACCCGGCAGTGTCCGCACCGTTCGAACGCTCGGGGAAAGGATCACCGCTCCAGCCTTGCAAAGCACCGTAAGTCGGTTCCGGCTCCACGGGGGGAGGGTGCCACTCACTCACCTTCCCAAGCGTAGGCGGGGGCACCTCGCGTTCGGGTGGCGTGAAGGCCCGTTCTTCTCGGCGCGCATTGGCCGTGGGAGCCTTTCCGACTGGCTGATGCGGTACCGTGCAGGGGGTGGCTTCCCGCAGCGATCAGGCTCCCAAACAGCCGATCACGATGCTCGCCGATAGGGTGCTCGCCCAGCAACCTCAAGCTGATGGCGAACGCCGTTCTCGCGCGGGGATCTTGATTCCCGCCACGGCCCAAGTTTCTCGAAGGCTCGTCTGGGCCGAGGTCCTCGCAGTCGGACCTCACGTGAGGACCGTCAAGACCGGGGACAAGATCCTCTTCAACCCGGAGGACCGCTTCGAGGTGGAAGTTCAGGGCGACGAGTACGTGATCCTGCGCGAACGGGACATCCATGCCGTGGCGTCCGAGCGCATAGACAGCGGTACGGGGCTGTACTTGTGAGGACTCATCCATGACCGCCGTCACGCCGGTGTCGTTCACAGAAGACGAACTGGCGCAGATCAAGTTCGACACGAACGGTCTCGTTCCGGCGATCGTCCAGGACGCGTCCGACGGATCCGTTCTCATGCTCGGCTACATGGACTCCGAAGCTTTGAGGAGGACGCTTTCTAGCGGACGGACCTGGTTCTGGAGTCGTAGCCGCCAGGAGTACTGGTGCAAAGGCGAGACGTCCGGGGACCGCCAATGGGTGCGCAGCGCAAGCTATGACTGTGACGGGGACGCCCTGCTAGTCGTGGTCGAGCAGGAGGGTCGTGGTGCGTGTCACACAGGTGAGCGCTCGTGCTTCTACCGCGCCTTCGGCGAGAGCCACGGCGACTCCCCGAAAGAGTCGTGAAGCGGTCCGCCCCCCGCGGTGGTGACCTAGGGCCGGGACGCGAGAAGTTCGTCGAGCTTGCCCGCTCTCACCGGATCGTCCCTGTCTGGCGCGAGCTCATGGCAGACACGGTCACACCCGTAGCTGCGTTCAGGCGTGTCGTCGGGGAAGAGCCGGGGTTCCTTCTCGAGTCGGTGGAAGGGGGTGAACGGTGGGGACGCTATTCGTTCGTCGGCCGCTCTCCGATCGCGACGTTTGTGGCTCGTGGATCGGCCGTCGAGCTCCGAGGCGGGGTCACGTCCGACCAGATCACCGGTGGTAACGAAGGGATCCTTCCGTCGCTCGAGTCGTTTCTGGCGGAGTTCCGTTCTCCGGCCATCGCCGAACTGCCACTGCACAGCGGAGTCGTGGGTTACCTCGGTTACGACGTGGTCAGGGAGATAGAACGCATCGGGCAGGTGCCGGCCGACGATCTCGGATTCCCCGACGCCGTCCTCGACGTCATCGGCCAGGTCTGTGCGATCGACCATTGGCGCCAGCGAGTCGTTCTCGTCGACAACGTCCTCGTCGACGGCCAGTGGAGCGACGAGGAGTCGGGATCGGCTTTCGATGCGGTGGGGGAGCGTATCGATCAGCTCGCGACCGATCTCTTTTCCGGAGTCGAAGATCTTCCGCTCGATTTCCCCGCAGCCGATGACGAACGTCCTTCGGTCACGCGCACGATGACCCAGAAGCAGTACGGCGACGCCGTAACGGTGGGGAAGGAGCACATAAGACAAGGAGACATATTCCAAGTCGTGCTGTCGCAGAGATTCGATCTGGAGCTCGACGCCGATCCGTTCGACTTCTATCGCGTTCTCAGGGTGGTCAATCCGAGCCCCTATCTCTATTTCCTGAGAAGCGAAGCTGCAACCGTCGTAGGTGCGTCGCCAGAGCCGATGGTCCGTTTGCGCGATGGCGTCGTGACTTCGAGACCGATCGCGGGAACGAGAAGGCGCGGGGACAACGAGGTCGAAGACCTCCGTTTGGCGGCCGAGTTGTCCGAGCATCCGAAAGAACTGGCTGAACACGTGATGCTCGTCGATCTCGCCCGCAACGACGTCGGGAGGGTGGTCTCCTTCGGCACCGAGGTGGTCGAGGAGCTCATGACCGTTGAGCGCTACAGCCATGTGATGCACCTGACTTCTCAGGTCTCGGGGCAGCTCGTACCAGGCAAGGGACCGGTGGACGTTTTGAGGGCGACGTTTCCTGCGGGGACGCTCTCGGGTGCTCCGAAGGTGCGAGCAATGCAGATAATCGACGACCTCGAGCCGACCAAACGAGGCGTTTACGGGGGTGTGGTCGGATACATCGACCTTTCGGGAAATCTCGACACGGCGATCGCCATTCGCACGATGGTCGTCGCTCCCGATGGAAGGGCGTCTGTACAAGCGGGTGCGGGAATCGTCGCCGACAGTGATCCTGTAGAAGAGGACCTCGAATGTGTGAACAAGGCGGCGGCTCTCCTAGCTGCGGTCCCCGCGGCCCGTCGAATGTCAGCTGCACGACGACGCGAAGAGGCGGAGATCGATTACGCGGTGCTCAAACGTGCCGTCGGAGCGCTTCGGATCGGACGTGACGTGGTTCGTGTGTCGGGACCTGATGCGGAGGAGTACCTCCAGGGTCAGTGCAGTCAGGACGTGGCTTCCATGTCCGAAGGACAAAGTGCGGACGCTCTGTTGCTCTCGCCGCAGGGAAAGCTGGACGCTTTGGTGAGGGTAACGAGGACCTCGCAGGATTCGTTCCTGTTGGATGTCGACGAGGGTTTCGGCGACGCAGTACGCGCCCGCCTTCTCAAATTCCGGCTGAGAGTGAAGGTGGAGATCGAGCTCGAGCCTTGGCGTTGTGTCGCGTTGAGAGGGCCCGGGCTAGACGGGGAGGTGAACGGCCATGACGCTTCTCGCGCCGTGCATGCCCATGCGACCGGTGCCACCGGTGCGTCGGCAAAAGGCGTGGAGTTCACTCTCGGATGGTCGTGGGGAAGCCTTTACGGACTGGATCTGATCGGGTCTGCACCGAATGCACCACCGGGTGTTCCGTGGTGCTCTCGCGCCGCCTGGGATGCGATCCGGATCGAAGCGGGCATCCCGGTCATGGGCGCCGAGCTCGACGAACGCACGATCGCAGCCGAGGCCGGCTTGTTGGAGCGGACGGTCAGCTTCACAAAGGGCTGTTACACGGGTCAGGAGTTGATCGCCCGAATGGACGCCCGTGGCAACCGGGTTGCGCGCTATCTGCGCGGGATAGTGGTCGACGCGGGATGCGATGTTCCAGAAACCGGTGCCGAGGTGTCGCTCGAAGGAAAGGTCGTGGGAGCCATCACCTCCTCGGCGTGGTCGCCGGGTTTGAAAGCTCCTGTCGCGCTTGCATACCTCCACAGGAGCGCGCAGGTACCGGGTCGCGTGGAGATAAGCGGGCGCAACGGGCTGATCACCGCCGAGGCGCGGTCGTTGCCACTGGTCTCGTGACATCTTCGAGCGGCTGCTGGATGGTGCTGGGTGCTGGGTGCTGCTGGGTGCTGCTGGATGATGCGGAATGATGCGGAATGATTTATTGGGCGACAGGCGTGCCCGGGTGCTCGCCGCGTGCGATAGCCACGGCGGCCAGTTGCGATCCGACGTCGAGCTTGCGAAGTATCGACCGGATGTGGGACCTGACCGTCGCGATGGAAACCACGAGCAACCCGGCGATCTGTGAAGCGGAAGCACCTGTTGTCAGGTGGTACAGGACCTTTTTTTCACTCGGTGTGAGCTGCATCAGCGCCTCGAACCGGCTCGGGTCGACGCGTCGCGACCTGCTCCAGGAAGTGCGCGAAACCGTCGCGTCCACCTCCACCTCGCCATTGTTCAGGTGCTTGAACAGTTCAGCACCGTGACTCGGGAGGTCCTCGATGTCAACGACGCCTATAGCACCCTGCTCGATGCATCCCGCCAACGCTGCGCAACTCGCGCCGATGCTGATCGCCACAACGGTGAGCCCTGCCTGTCGGTAGGAACGGCACAGCGTCGCCGGCTGCTCCCATTCCCGCGACGCGTCCGCGTCCTGCGGTGCTTGGGCACTCGGGTGCACGACGAGCAGGGCCAGCAGTGGACGTGGCGTACGCCCTTGCTCGTCGCTTCCGAACAAGTCGTCCGAACCGCGCGGAGCGTGTACGTCCGCCCTGAAACCGAGATCCCCGACGCAAGCACCGACAGCGTTCGCAGTGACTCCCGGGGTGCCCGGGGCCGACGGCAGGGTGTCGA
The DNA here is from genome assembly GCA_035622235.1 of Acidimicrobiales bacterium. Taxonomy (GTDB): domain Bacteria; phylum Actinomycetota; class Acidimicrobiia; order Acidimicrobiales; family UBA8190; genus DASPVS01. The sequence goes on from DASPVS010000560.1 coordinate 9,593, forward strand.
CGACCAGAATCTGGGGACCTCCTGCGAATGCGGGGTCATCCGCGAGAACCGTCGAGTTGCCGAGGTCGGCGAACTGCGGGCTAGGACGTTGCACGATGCCGAGAGGAAGGGCCCCATTTGGAGAAGCCCCGTTGCCTGAGTGTGCTGACTCGTCCCCGAGCGTGCTCGGGGGGGGCGGTCCACCAACTGGGCGGGCTCCCTGGATCTCTCCACCAGCCCGCGACTTTCCAGCGGTCGCGCCGTCGGTGCCGTCTGCGGGCCTGCGAAGTTGCCTGAGAGCGACGGCGATGAGGTCCGACTGCTCCGCCTCTGTCGGGCCGGTTGCGACACCAACGCTCACATACAGATCCACCGATTCCTCTCCGAGCGTGAGGCGGTCACCCAGAGCGCCGGCAAGGCGTTCGCCAAGGCGCGATGCGTCGACCCCTTCGGCGACCGGCCCGAAACAGACGGCCAAGCGTGAACCTCCGGAGAGGCACACGTGATCACCCGGACGGATCGCCCTTTGAAGGCGGCGTAGCGCGACGGCTTGGACGAGCGAGACGTCGGGTTCGGTGAGAGGTCTCCGTGCCATCGCACGAATGTCGAGGCAAGCAACCACTTGCTTCGAGCCGGGCGAGGTCGCGGGACGGCGCGACGGAAGGGTTACCGATGGTGAAGAAGGTGCGTCGCCGGGTCGCCGAGACAGGTGCAGGAGCGGCGTCTCGCGTCGCTTCACGGCACCCTGCTCAGATCCCGCGTGCGACACCGTCATCGGCACGCTCCCGTCTTCGCCCCCAACGAAGACAGCCATGGCCCCCCCCTGGCTTGAAATCGGTCCCACGCTCGCCCCGACGGTCGCTGGCACCGAGGGTTGCGAGCAGGTGAACCTTACAACTTTTCGTGGTCATATCAAACTTCTCAGCATTGTTACCTCGGGAAGGTGAAGTTGATTGCCAAGTGCAATCAACTTGCGGACGCTTCGATGACCCTGTTCAGAAGCTCGCTGGGAGCACGAGACTCACGTGTTGGAAGAAGACCAGAAGCGAGAGCAACACCACCGGTGCGCCTAGGACCAAGCTGGCCCAACGCAGCCTGTGAAGGCCTCGCCACGCTATGGCGACCAACATGCCCAGGAGCAAAGTCAGAACTCCCCAAAGGACCGCGGCGGTCACGCTTCTGTTGGCTCCGTTGCCTGCTAGGGAAGAGTCTCCTGCAAGTGTCGTGAAACGTGGCTTGACCGGCACTGGTGGCCTTGGAGGGACGACGGGCCTGTGAAGCGCCTGCACCTGCATGTCAGCCACGACCACGAGCCTCTGTGCTGCGCTGTAACGCGGGTTGCACGTGGTGAGCGTGAGCTGGTTGTCTGCCGTCTGGTTCAGCACCGTTACGTCAGTGGGCAGCACGGCGGTCTGTGAGACCACGTTGTAGCGGAAGAGGCCCTGTGTGGTGAGCACGAAGATCGGGTCGCCGGGGCTGAGCTCGTTCAGGTTGTAGAACGGCGCTGCATAGGTCGTGCGATGGCCAGCGATAGCGGCGTTTCCGGCCTGGCCGGGGAGAGAGGTGCCTGGATAGTGCCCCGGACCGCCCTGCAGTTGAGCCTCTCCGACTCCTTCGGTGAACACGTCGTCAAGGCCGATCTTGGGAATGACGAGGTAGCCGATCCCCGTCCCCACGCTGGGTGCAACGGTGGTGGGAGCGGGCGTTGATGCCAAAGGAGGCAGCCCACCCCGAGGGGTCGAAGTCGTAGTCGTCGTCGCCGTCGACGGATCAGTTCCAGCGCCACGTTGTTTCGCCCCACTGGAGCCGTCAGGATGGCGGAGCTTTCCATAGTTGTCGCTGATACGCGACGCGGCCGTCGCTTGCCCGGTGAGCCAGGCCGGAAGCTCTCTCCGCAGCTGGCTTTGCACGGAGTGCTCGTAAAAGGCCGTGCCCCACAGTTGGTACGCGACGAACGCGAGCAACAACAGGCCTAACGAAATCAGGCCGATCGCCACTCGAACAAGGATGCGTCCCCCCACGGAAGATCCAGTCTAAGACGCGGAGCAGGCCGATAGGTGCCAGTTCTGCCACGTTGCGTAGTAATGCCGGTACGAAGTGTGGTAGCTCTCCGGCAGATTTCCTCAATCGTGACGATGTCCTGGGCCTTCTCACATTCCTAACCTTTTGCCCTGCCCAGAAAGGGCACATAGCGGGGTGCGTTACGCACGCTCCGAAGGAAGAGAAGCACGAGGGGGCCACAGAGAGAACCCAAGACGACACCCTGTGGATCCATCAGCGGAAGCACAGCCCTACCAGAGGTTGTGTCGAAAAATTGATGATCCGGGAACGGGAGTGGGTCGAGACCCTCGACTGCTAAGACCGCCAAGCCCTAGGTGGTCGGGGTCTCTCGAACACCGCTCTTCGGGTGGCAGGGCACTTTCCTCGACGGTACGGCGTCAAGTCCGGTTTTGCGCGGTCGTGTCGCCGGTCCGACGCGGAACAACTAGCGGGACAAATAGCGGGACAAATAGCGGGACAAATAGTCGAGCGTCTCCGCGTCGGCGAGATCTGTCGCACGTCCCACCTCCGATCGGACGCGACAACGTGTGCCCTTCGTCTGGACGAGCCGGCTCTACAGACCTAAAAACGTTTGTCGAAGGCGCTGGAGCGCTCGTTCGAGGTGCAGCCAGCAGCCATACACGTGTGGACCCTTGGATTCCCCACGTACTCAACGGAAAAACGTTCGAGCTGGATCGCCACCCGAAGCGTTTTTTAAAACGCATTTAGCGTGTAGTTGACTTGACACCGCGCTCTGTGGGAGCAAGAATACTTTCGGCGGGGAAGTAGGGCACGAGATGCCCTGCTTCGCGCGTCCCGTGTCCTGTCAGCCTCGCCTTGGAGCGCCGTGCAAGCGGCCGGAGCAGAGGAGACAGGAAGAAGTGGGACGAACAGGAAAGGCCGCAAAGCGGCTGGCGATCGCGGGGGTGATGTCGATCGTCACAGGGGGGGCTTTGATCGGTACGGCTGTTACCGCTTCCGCTGCCACGCCGAGCGTCAGCGTCACCCCAAGCACCGTGACCCCTGGTGAATCTGTATTGGTGACGGGGAGCGGGCTGGGTACGAAGAAATCCTTCTGGCTGATGGAGTGCAACGACACTGCGACCTCCCCGACGGTCACCGTGAGCGGGTTGCCCGCGCCGGTGTTCGTGGGATGCAGCGTTCCGGTTGCCGGGACTTCGGGAGACTCCGGAAAGATCCCGGATGGTGGGATGGACTTCACGATCAAGAGTGGAATCGTTGGCCCGCCAACGGGTGGGAGCTCTTCCGAGGCGGCGACCTACCCGTGTCCCGAGAACAGCTCGGGGTCGGGATGTGCAATCGTCCTGATGGATTCGACGGGTTCGTTGGCTGAGGCCGCGATCACGCTGCCAGCGACCACGACGACCACGACGACCACAACGCCAACGACCACGACGACCACGACCACGCCAACGTCCACGACCACGACCACGCCAACGTCCACGACTACCACGTCGCCGACGTCCTCGAGCGGAAGCGGTTCTACTACGACCACGACCACCGCATCGGGTGCGAGCAGCTCGTCGACCACTACGACCGCGGCTCCTGCCGGCACGTCACCGGGCAGCAGCTCGAACAGCGGAAGTTCCTCGACCGAGCCGAGCTCCACGCCTGCTTCGACGCCGGCTAGCAGCACAGCGGCTTCGTCGGGTTCTCTGGCCTTCACCGGATCGGGGCCAGGACTTTGGGGACTTGCCGGGGTCGGATTGGTCCTCATGGGACTCGGCTTCCTGCTCTTGGCCTTCGGCGACGGGCCGCGTCGTCTCCTCTTCTATGCGACGGGTAGGGGATCCGAGAGCCGAGTGTCGTAGCCCACTCGGCGACAAGGACACGGGCAATCGCACGCTTCTCCGGCCGACATTTTCGGGGGTCGGCCGGAGGAGGTGCCGCCCGAGTTAGAAACGCAAATTGACCGAGCGGCTCCGAACGTCGGGCCCCTCGTTACCCGACACTCGGCGCTTCGTGCACGAACCTCGGTGTCGGACCGAGCGTGTGAGCCTCCCCGGAGGTCGAGTTGAACGTCACCGACATCCGGGTGCCGTGTTCTCCTATTGCCGGAGACAAAGCGCGAACTTGACCACCCATGCCGGCCGCCAACTCGAAGACGATGGCGAGGCCGAGTCCTGTTCCGAGCCGGCGCGTCGCAGAGCGATCTGAGCGAAAGTGGCGATCGAAGACGTGGGGGAGGTCTTCCGGACTGATCCCCGGGCCGTCGTCTTCGACCCAAAGTTCGATGCTGGACGCGCTTCTCATCGCGCCGATCTCTACGTGGCGAACGGCGTACTTGAATGCGTTCTCGACGAGGTTGGCGATCACCTGGCTGAGTCGATCGGTGTCGGCTTCCACCCACAGCGCGTCGCCGGGGGCGACGCGGTCCACGAGCTCGAGTCCCAGGGAAGCCGCTTCCGGTGCTTGACCTTCGATCTGGGCTCGTAGCACTTCCGAGCACGAGACCTGGTGTATGTCAAAGGTGAATTGGCGCGAATCGAGGCGTGCAAGATCGAGGAGGTCGCGTACCAACCGTTCGAGCCTGCGCGCCTCTTGATCGATGATGCGCACAGCACCCGGTATGTCGTTCGTGGCGCCCTCCGCGAGCGCGTCGGCATAGCCCCGGATCGACGTTAGAGGTGTTCTCAATTCGTGCGACACCGAGAGCAGGAACTGGCGTTCGAGACCCCTTGCCCTGCTTATGCTCTCGCTCATCGAGTTGATGGCCTGCGCGAGGTCGAGGAGCTCCGGGTAGTCGTTGTCGGTTATCGGCACCTTGGCCAGGAGATCTCCTTCGGCGATTTGCTTGGTCGTTGCGACAGCTCGAACGAGAGGCCGCGTTATGCGACGCGAGAGGTATGCCGCGACGAGAATCGCCAAAACGAGCACGACGGCCGACACGATGAGGAAATACCCGAGACCCGATAGGGGGTCCTTGACGGTGCGGGTTACGAGCAGTGCGAGGGTCTCGGACGACGTCGAGCCGTAGGGGACGACCGCGAAGACGATGCTCCCAACGCTGCCCGTCACGGATTTGCCAGAGGTGAGGTTTCCGGGTTGGACCATCGCCGGTGTGATAGGCGCTGGAGGTGCGGGAGAAACGGATCCGTCGTCTGAGAGTTTGAGCCGGACGAGATCACGATAATTGCCGATCCTCTGAAGGTTTCGTTCGAGAACCCTGAGCGCGGCTCGCTCACGGGCGACAGCCCTCGCGCGTGCGATGCGAGGGTGACGAGCGTCGGCCGGCAACGTCGTGGATGGCGTGGATAGCGGAGTGGACAAGACGCGAATCGCCGCCTCGGTCTCGGTCAAGAGCTCGCTCTTCTGGCTGGAGATGGTGCTGCGTTGGATGAGGATGAGGCTGCCGGCGACGGTGAGGGCCAGCGTCGCGACGACCATCGAGACAAGGGCGACGGTCAGTCGTCTACGCATCTTTGATCCTTACGCCAACCGATAGCCGACACCCCAGACCGTCGCGAGGGGCAGATCGTCACCCAGCTTCTTGCGTAGCTGGCGAACGTGAACGTCGACCGTGCGTTCGTCTCCGTACCATCCCTCGCCCCAGACTCCGTCGAGCAATTGCCGCCTTGACAAAGCGAGTCCCCTGTTCGTCGCCAGAAACGCGAGAAGGTCGAATTCCCTGGAGGTCAACGCGACGATTCCGTCGCCCTTGCGAACCTCTCGGCGCGCAGTGTCTACGGCGGTGTCTCCGATGAGAACGACAGGGGCTCGTGGAGGTGTTCGATCTGAAGTCCGGCGCAAGATCGCTCGCACCCTGGCGACCATCTCTCGGGGCGAGAACGGTTTGGTTATGTAATCGTCCGCGCCTAGCTCCAGTCCGAGCACGCGATCGACCTCGTCGTCTCGTGCTGTGAGCATGATCAGGGCGAGATCTTGCTCCGCGCGAATCTTTCGGCAGACGTCGAAACCGTCGAACTGCCCGGGAAGCCCGATATCCACTATCACCAACTTCGGCCCTGCGTCCTGCACCTGCTCCAGGCCTTCCTCCGCCCGGTCGGCCTGGATGACTCTGAAACCCTCCCGGCGCAGATAGAGGGCGACCAGATCGGAGATGTTGTGATCATCCTCGATGATCACGATGGTGTCGCCAGACGTCACCACACCAGCCTCTCATCTAAAAGGCGGTCTGCGGCGCCAGCGTCGGATCTGTCGAGCCGCACGGCCCAAGTTCAGCGGTCACTCTGGGCCATCGGATACCCGAGCCGAGGATGTGCGTGCTTGAAAACTTCGATGCGACGCCTCTCGCGATCGAGTGTCCGCCAGAACACCTGTCGACATCGTTTCGTCAGAGGTGACGTCAATCGGGCAGTTCGGTCACGCTTTGTCGTCTCTTCCACAATCCGAACCCGAGCATCGTTGCGACGAGGGCCAGGATTATCAAAGCGGCTAGAACGGCACCCGGTGCCGGTCCGCCCCGGTTGGAACCGGATCGGGCAGAAATCGTCTGATTCTTCGGAGCTGGTCCGGGGTTCGACTGGCTGCTTTCCGTAGGAGCCCCTTGAATTTGGTCGGATGAAGACGACGACCCGCTGTCCGGATTGCCAGATGCATGCTGCGACGCGAGGGAAGCTCCCGGAGCGCCGGTCGAACCGGAGCTCGAGCCAGAGCCCGCTCCTGCATTCACTCCCACTTCACCGTTTGCTGCTCCTGTGGAACCCGGTCCGGAACCACTCGCCGGCCCGGTTCCGCTCTGGCCAGCACCGTTTCCAGAGCCCGTGGGGCCCGACCCACCGGAACTTCCTGTCCCAGGCCCAGAGCCCCCACCGCCTGTCTGTGGCGAGGGTTGGTCGATCACGGTGACGTGTTCGGTTCCCTGGAATGCGACGTTTACGCCTACCGGCGCCGCAGAGAGATAGCCGACGGGAGCCGTGGTCTCTTCCAAAAGGAATTGCCCCAAGGGGGCGTCGCCGATTGTGCAATAGCTCGCGGTTCCCGACTGACACCCGAAAGGCGTCGCATACGCCGGCGACCCTTTGTCCTCGGTCCACAGCGTGTATCCCGCTCCTGTCAGAGGATCGTGTTGCGGGTTCTCGGTCGTAACCGTCACCTGGCCGTGCCGGGTCAAACGAGCGTCATTGAATGTGACACGAACGGTTTTGTTGCATTTCGACGTGACCAGAAGAGGTGAGGCCGTGGCGGGGCCCCCGGAATCAGACGTTTCCACGACGTAATAGGAGCCGGGAACCAAGCCACCGATCTCACATGCGGCCGAGTTCTCGGCGGCTGACGTGGCGCAAGAGCGGTTGGTGGGGGATCCCAGTTGTCCGTTGTCATCCCTCCAAATCGTAAAGACCGATGGAGGGATGGGGGCGCCGAGACTATCGAACCTGGATATCAAAAGTGCTCCCGTTCCAGGGACGATGTGATCGTCGAATCGAGTTGTCGTGAGCAGTCCGCCCAGTACGGTCACGGTGTGATTCTTGGAGTCCTGAAAGCCCACGGGCGCTTGATCCTCCCTGAGCACGTAGTGACCAGGAGCGATGCCGTCCAACGTGCACGATGCGATCTTGCCGCTCATTTGCGTTGTGCACGCCGAACCCGCGGGCAAACCGATGTGACCGCTCTTTTGGGAGTAGAGGGTGATGCCGACGTCCGGCATCGGTATTCCCTTGTTGTCGTTGATCCGCACAAATATCGCGCCGCTGGAAGAGCTCGTGAGGTCCTTGAAGCGGACAAGGACAGTCCGTTGCCCGACCACCACGAGCCTCGCCGGGGCCAACCCGTATCCGCTCGGCGCCTCGGTCTCCACGACGTAGTAACGGCCCGTCGGCGCGGGGGCGAGCATGCAGCTCGCCGTTGCGTGTTTGTCGGCTGTTGTGCATGTAATCCCAGTCGGGAGGCCAGGCTTACGTCCCTTTACGGTGAAGAGCTCGAAGGTGGCACCTGGCAGTGGATTACCATATGCGTCCGTCTTGTGGACGAGAACGCCGGGAGTGGTCGTCCTGCCGACGCCGCTCGTGTCGGTCAGCACGACCGAGGTCGTGCAGTCACATTCGAGGTCGATATGTGTCGCATCCGCATGGCCTGCGGGAGACGAAGTTTGTACAACGACGTACTTGCCGTATGCGAGCCCGACGAACGTGCAGGCAGAGTCAGCGGGCTTTATCCCTCCGGTCGTGCAGCTCGCAACGTCGACGAGACGCTCGCCGTCGGAGATGTAGAGCGATACGTCAGCACCCGATACGGGTTTGCCGCGTCCGTTCTGAACCCTGATATGAAGGGGTCCGGCACAGCTCTCGCCTGAGGAGCCGACACAGGGAGGCTGACTCAAAGAGCCTGAACCAGCGATCGGTGCCGACTTCCCCGTCCCGGCATTGCGAAGAACCGGACCTCGTTGTACTCCGCTCCCGTTCGTGGCGCCATGCTCCCGATGGGACCCGTGTGTGGCAGCGCGCGTAGTGGCGAAGGCATATGAGCCACTCATCGTCAGAGTAAGCCAAGCTGTGGCAAGGGAAGCAAGAACCACTGCCATCGCCCGTGGAGCCCGCTTCACCCCCCACCTCATACCTGGCTCCCATCCACCTACGGACCCGTCGCTGCAGCAGCGGTCGCTCGTCCGATCGAACCGTCAGACAGTAGCACCGCCAACACCAACAGTCACCTTGGCAACGGGCACGGCCGCTCTCAATGTGGCCGCGCGATGCCCGTTGAGAGGTTGGGAGCTCCTCCCCACCGACGGATCAAAGGTCCGTCTAATTAGGGGATGGGCGCGCTGTAATTATCAGAGCCACGGTGAACATCAGCAGAATTGATGTTGAACCGGGCCCTCGGCGCCTGCATACTTGCGGGCCATGATCCACATCCTTGCTGTTGCGAGCGCGACCTCTGCTCGCCATCTCCAGGAGATCGGCGCGATCGTCGGTGGCGCGGGAGCCCTCGCCCTTCTGATATCGGGCGTGCTCGGCTTCATGGAGTTCGATCGCAGGACCGAGCGCATCGCGATCATCATTGCGGGCCTTCTGCTGGGTGTGGGATTCCTCCTCATCCTCTTGGGATTGCACAAGGTCTGAACCCGGGTCCGGCTCATGAGGCCGATCAGCACCCGTTGTCGCTTTTCTCGGAATTGAGCCAGTCCACGGTAGCTCGGAGCCCAACCGATAGAGCGACGGGCGTCACGTCCGGAAAGAGGGTTCGAAGAGTCGTTTGGTCGGCCTGAGAGTCCCTGACATCTCCCGGCCGCGGAGCCGTGTGCCGCAGTTCCAAATTTCGGTCGAGCACGTGCTCGAGCTCGTCGATCAGCTCCAACAAAGAGACTCTCGAACCGAAGGCCAGGTTCACCGCGCATTCGTGCGATACCTTCCGGCGCAGTGCGTCTGACAGAACGGACACCACACTTCCGACGAATGTGAAGTCGCGGGTTTGTTTGCCATCGCCGTGCACGTTCAGCGGGTTTCCAGCGATGGCGGCGGAGATGAAGGAGGGCACCACAGCCGCGTACGCGTGACCAGCCGTTTGGAGTGGACCGAACACGTTGAAAAAACGCAGCGCGAGCACCGGCATGCCGAACGAGCGCGAGTAAGAGAGCGCGTATGCCTCGGTCGCCAGCTTGCTCGCGGCGTAGGGGCTGACGGGCATCGTCGCCATGTCCTCACTCTTGGGAAGTGCCGGATTCGCTCCATAGACAGATGACGAAGAAGCGACGATCAGCTGTGGCTGTTTGGACCGTCTTGCCGCTTCGAGGACATAGATGGTACCGGTCGCGTTTACGTCGTGGCTGGCCACGGGGTTCTCGAGCGAGCGAGGAACCGAAGGGCGTGCCGCAAGGTGGACGACGGCATCCGCCGGCGCGATCACCTTCGAGAGAAGCTCCACGTCCAGGATCGAGCCTTCTACCAGCTCGACCTTGTTTATCGTTCTGGTAGTGCGCGGTTCCTCCGCGAGATTGCTTCGATAACCGGTTGACAGGTCGTCGAAAGCCACGATCCGCTCTATTTCTGGATCCTCGCTGAGGGCCCGACACAAATTAGCGCCGATAAACCCGGCGCCCCCAGTCACGACGACGTGCAACGTCTCTCCATCGATTGTGATCGAACTGAGCGAGATTTCACGATCGGTGGAACGAACAAAGCGCCAATCAGAGTCGCTCGACGTTGGGACCGCGCATCCGGTTCCGCGTATCGAGGACGAGTCGGGCGTTTCGCTCTACCAGCTCGTAATCGAACGCGTCGTGATCTGTTACGACGACAACTGCGTCGGCCCTCGCGACTTCTTCTGCCGTAAGGTCCACCATGGTGTACGAGCCTTGTGTCGATCTGAAGACATGCGGGTCGCATACCCGCACTTCGGCCCCGAGCGAGCATAGTTGTCCGATGATGGCCGAACCGGGAGCCTCTCGGGCGTCTCCGGTGTTCCGTTTGTAAGCGATGCCGAGAACGAGCACTCGTGAACCGTTCACCGCGCGCCCCTGTGCGTTGAACGCCAGCACGAGGCGGCGGACCACGTAGTCGGGCATGTGCTCGTTCACGTCGTTCGCCAGCTCGACGAAACGGAACGGCTGTCCGACGGTTCGGCGCACCTTCCACGACAGGTAGTTGGGATCGATAGGGAGGCAGTGCCCTCCAACCCCGGGACCGGGTGTGAAGCGCATGTACCCGAACGGTTTCGTCGACGCCGCGTTGATCGCCTCCCAGACGTCGATTCCGAGTTCGCCCGCGAACATCGCCAACTCGTTTACCAGGGCGATGTTCACGTGACGGAAGGTGTTCTCGAGCAACTTCGTGAGCTCGGCCTCCCGCGTTCCCGACACCGCCACCGTGCAATCGACGAGAAGGTCGAAGAACGAACGAACGGAGCGAAGGGACCCGTCGTTTACTCCCGAGACGACCTTGGGAGTGTTTACGAGTCCCCACTCCGGGTTGCCGGGATCGATGCGCTCAGGGCTGTAACCGAGGAAGAAATCGACTCCCGCCGACAAACCAGAGCATTCTTCGAGGATCGGGCCGACTATCTCTTCGGTCGTGCCAGGGTACGTGGTGGACTCGAGAACGACGGTCGCGCCAGGGCGGAGGTACCGACCCAACATCGCGGCCGCCTCTTCGACGTGGGACAGATTCGGGATTCCATCGCTAAGAGGCGTGGGAACGTCGATCACCGCGAAGTCGAAGCCGGCGCACCGTTTGGCCTCGGTGGTTGCCTCGTACCGGCCAGAAGCGAGCGCATTTTCAAGTTGCGCGCCAGGGACGTCTTCCACGTAGGAGTCGCCAGCGCACAAACGTTTCACTCGGTCGGCGT
>DASPVS010000561.1:0-14506 GCA_035622235.1 Acidimicrobiales bacterium
CGCAACATCAAGTTAGAGACCGCGCCCTCACATCGAGTCGTCCCTGTCGATTCTGCTCGAGTCGTCCCCGTCGGCCGCCGCAAGAATCTCTTCCCACGAAACCGCACCCCGTCTGAGGCAAACGGGATCGCGGCCCCGAACGTCGACCACGGTCGATGAGTGGCCGCTCAGCTCACCGCCGTTCACGACCATCGCGGTGTCACCGAATTCTCTGTGAACTTGTTCTGCTGTCGTCAACGGAGCTCTGCCGTGACGGTTCGCGCTCGTCGTCGCGAGCGCGCCGACGCGTCTGCACAGTTCTCGAGCGAAGGTGTGATCCGGACAGCGCAAGCCGATCGACGAATCGTCATCACCGAGATCCCATCCGAGACCCGGTGCTCGTTCCACGACGAGAGTCACGGCACCGGGCCAAAGCTTTCGAGCTATGCGTGTCGCAACTCTGCCGAATCCGGAGGGACCAGACAACGCTCGAGCCGACTCATAGTCGGCGACGAGGACCGGAAGCGTGAGCGAATGCGGGCGCTCCTTTAAGACAAAAAGAGCGTTGGTCGCTCCCACGCATCGCGGGTCGACCGCGAGCCCGTACACGGTATCGGTGGGAATCGCGACCACGCGCCCTGAGCGCAACGCGTAGGCCGCAGCACTCAGCTTTTCCTCGGTCGGGCCTTCCTCGTCACGCGTGTCCTCGGTCAACGGACTTGCGGGGGCGTACGGGCGACCACTGCACGCACCCGCCCTGCGAGATCCTTGCGGGCGCGAACGTCCGCATACCGGCCGCTACTGCGTGCGAGCTCTGCGAGCGCGACCGCTTGTGCCGGTGCGAGCTCCAACACGAGCGAGCCTCCCGGGAGCATCCAGCGCGGAGCTACTTCGATCAACCTCGCTAGGTCTTCGACACCCGTGGGTCCTGCAACGAGCGCTTCGACAGGCTCATGATCTCTTACGACCGGATCGAGAAGCTCCCATTCCGATTCAGACACATAAGGAGGGTTCGAGACGATCAGCGCGACCCTTCCCTGGAGATGGGTCGGAAGAGCGTCGAACCACGATCCCTTCGCCAAACGAACACAACCGGCCGCGCCGGGGTCGACCCGTTCCAATGCGCGGAGATTCTGCGACGCGACGTCGAGCGCGTCCTGCGAGTTGTCGGTGGCCCAGACTTCGATTCGTCGGCGGCTACGGCGGTAGTGGGTGGAGGTGGGGAGAGAGGATCGCGTTCCTTCGAGAGAGATGGAGAGCGCGATGGCTCCAGAACCGGTGCCCAGATCGGCAACGACGATCGGATCGTCTTGTTGTCGTAGGTCGTCTCGTCCCCGTTGTAAATGTTGGAACTGTTCTTCGAAATGTTCGAGCTCTTCGAGCGCGAAATCGACGATCGACTCCGTTTCCGGCCGAGGAATGAGCACGCGTGGATCGACGGCGAGCTCGAGATCACGGAACTGCCACGATCCGATCGCATACTGAAGCGGCTCTCCTCGATCGACCCTGTCCAAGAGCTCGTCCACAAATGAACGCACTTCGGCATTCACCTCTCGATCGAAGAGCGTCGGGAGTTGGCTTCCAGAAACGCCTGCCGCATGGGCAACGATCCATCGAGCCTGTGGAGCAGACTCCGGGCCCAAACGCTCGGTGGAGCGGACGATCAGGTCCGCAAAGGTCACAGATCCCCGCCAAGAGCCGCGACGTGTGCCATCTGACGGTCGCGTTCGTCCAAGAGCAGAGCATCCACGATCTCGTCCATGTCCCCGTCGAGCACACGATCGAGTTTGTGGAGAGTCAGCTTTATGCGGTGGTCGGTAACCCTGTTCTCCTTGAAGTTGTAAGTCCTTATCTTCTCGGAGCGTCCGCCACCTCCGACCTGACTTCTGCGTTGCTCGGACTGCTCCGCCGCTTGCCTCTCCTGCTCGAGCCTCAGCAAACGAGCGCGGAGAACGCGGAGCGCCTTTGCTCGATTTTGGATCTGGCTCTTCTCGTCCTGCATCGCCACGACGAGACCGGTCGGAATATGGGTAATTCGGACCGCCGAGTCGGTGGTGTTGACGGACTGCCCACCCGGGCCCGTCGAGCGGTAGACGTCCACGCGTAGGTCTGCCGGATCGATCACCACGTCGATATCGTCGGCCTCGGGAAGCACGGTCACTGTTGCAGCCGAGGTGTGTACGCGTCCCTGGGATTCGGTCACCGGCACCCGTTGCACCCGGTGCGTGCCGCCCTCATGTTTGAGCCGTTGCCAGGCGTCCTCACCTTTCACGGTGAACGTGACCTGATTCAGACCGTCGCGCTCGGAGGGATCCAAAGACAGCACCTCGAGCCTCCACCCGCGACGTTCCGCGTAGCGCCTGTACATCTCGAACAGGTCCCGCGCAAAAAGATTGGCCTCCTCGCCGCCTTCCGCGCCGCGGATCTCGACTATGACCGTCCGCCCGTCGTTGGGGTCTTGGGGAAGGAGCCGCACTCGAATTTCCTCCTCGAGGCGTTCGACGTCACTCTCGGCGCGTTCCAGCTCCGCTCGGACCAACTCGCGATCGTCAGACGAAGCCTCGCCGAGCATCTCCTGCGCGGTCTGCGCATCTTCTGTGGCCTGCTGCAACTCGCGGCCGAGGCCTATCAGCGGTTCGAGCTGCTTCTGGCGTCTCGAGACCTCACGCAATCGCGCCTGGTTGGACAAAACCTCGGGGTCTGACAAGGCCTCAAGGAGAGACTCGTTCTCGCGCTCCCATTCGGCGAGTCGGTCGGCGTTCACCCCGACAAGGGTACCGACCGACTCGTGGGCGAAGGTGCAGTCGCGTCTAGGCGTTTGGCGCCAGGGGCGCAAATAGCGTTGTCAGCGGATGGTGCTAGGAGCGCGAACGTGACTTGCGCTGGCCGTAGCGACGTTGGAACCGCTCGACGCGCCCGCCGGAGTCCACCAGCTTCTGCTTGCCGGTGAAGAACGGATGGCACTCGTTACAGAGCTCGACGTGGAGCTCTCCCTTCGTGGAACGCGTTGTGAACGAATTACCGCACGAGCAGCGGACTGTCGCCTCGACGTACTCGGGATGAATGTCGGTCTTCATGATCTCTCCAGTCTCAACCGGCGCTATCAAATCGGGGGCGCCGGTCCCTTGGCGATCTCCGCCAGGAATTCGTCGTTGCTCTTGGTGGTCTTGATCTTGTCCATCAGCAGCTCGAGACCCGCAGCCGCATTGCCGTCGGCCGCGAGCGCATTGAGCACACGACGGAGCTTCCACACCTGTTGCAGCTGTCCACGCTCGAACAACAACTCCTCGTGTCGGGTCGAGCTGGCGTTGACGTCGATCGACGGATAGAGGCGTCGCTCCGAAAGACGGCGATCGAGTCGGAGCTCCATGTTGCCTGTTCCCTTGAACTCCTCGAAGATCACTTCATCCATGCGCGATCCCGTCTCGACGAGAGCAGTCGCGAGAATCGTGAGCGAACCGCCCTCTTCGATGTTGCGAGCTGCACCGAAGAACTTCTTCGGAGGGTAGAGGGCGCCGGAATCGACACCACCTGACATGATCCGCCCAGTGGCGGGCTGAGCCAAGTTGTAAGCGCGTGCCAATCTCGTGATGCCGTCGAGAACGATCACGACGTCCCGACGCTGCTCCACGAGTCGCTTCGCGCGCTCGATCGCGAGCTCCGCGACAGCCGTGTGCTCGTCGGACGGACGGTCGAAGGTCGAAGCTACGACCTCACCTTTGACCGATCGCCTCATGTCAGTGACTTCTTCAGGACGCTCGTCGACGAGAAGGACCATCAGGTGAACTTCAGGGTTGTTCGCCTCGATGGAGTGCGCGATCTGCTTCAGGATCGTGGTCTTGCCAGCTTTTGGCGGTGAGACGATCAGGCCGCGCTGGCCTTTTCCGATCGGCGAGAGAAGATCGATGATCCGTGTGGTGGTTTCCGCTGCGCCGTTCATCTCCAGGCGAAGCTTCGAGTCGGGGAAGAGCGGAGTCAGGTCCTCGAAACGCGGTCTGGTGCGGGCTTCGTCAGGTGGAACCTCGTTCACCGAGTCGATACGGATGAGCGCGGGGAACTTCTCGTTCGAAGCAGCCGGCCGGCACGCGCCTTCGACGTAATCGCCCTTTCGGAGTGCGAAGCGACGGGCTTGACTGATCGAAACGTAAACGTCTTTTTGGCTGGGAAGGTATCCCTCGGCGCGTAAGAAGCCGTATCCCTCCTCGCGAAGGTCGAGGAGCCCTCGGACAGAGACCAATTCGCCCTGGTACTGAGCTTCCTGTCCGCCAGCTTGGAGCTCTCTGTCTGATCCGGAACGGTCACGATTGCGCCGGCGACGATTTCGCCGACCACCACCTTCATGGGCCCCGCCCTGTGCGCTCTGCCTAGCTGGAGCCGCGTTCGTCTGGTGCGACTGACCGGCTCCAGCGCCGGTGTCGGTCTGAGCCGCTCGAGAAGTCGCTGGGGAGCCACCGGACGAGGCTGCGCCGTTTTCCTGTTCGGCTTGCGTCGAAGAGGAAGGCGCTTCGGTCGCCCCATCCGGATCAGTGAGAATCGAATCTGAAGATGTCGGGGCGCCGGCACCGTTGGAACCGCCACCGGAGGCGGTCGTCGTTCCCGTCGCACGCGTCGATGCCGATGAAACGGCGTTCGCTCCGTCTGCGCCGGTCGAAGTCGCGGCACCGGAAGAGTCGTCGTCTTCTGCCGGGGCCGTCGAAGAGGCGCTGCGACGACCTCCTCGCGACCTTGTGGTCGCGGTTTTCGCCGCCCCATTGGAATTCGACCCGTTCTCTTGCGAGCCGACTTCTACGCCCGCGGCACGCAGTATCTGGTCGATGATGTCGGCCTTCTTCGAACGGGAGTTGGTATCGAGGGACATCGCCTGGGCGATAGCCCTCAGTTCGTCGCGTTCCTTCCGTTCGAGAACGGACCGCTCGAGCTGCTGATCTGCAGCCATCTGCTACCTCACTAGGTTGCTTTTCAAGCCGGACTAGTTGCTTCTCAGGCCGGCGGGTCTTTGTGTCAGGCGCCCAGACGGCTCCGGACAGAGGAAAGGGTGCCCGGCACGCCGGCGCACCGGGATCGCCGCTTCTCCCTGTCGCTACGAGGGAGGGGCCGCCCGCGACCTTCCGTAGGTACTGGGAGACGGCGGCAATGCCATCGTATAGGACGGCTGACCTTATGGGCAACAACACCCACCCCCAAGACATTCCCGAACCCGACGACGAGCCCGAACCCGATTACGAGGTCGGAAACAAGAGGGTGGGAACAAGCGGGTCTGGCCGCTTACGAGTTCGTCTACAAGCCGAGTGCGTCAAGGACGGCTCGGTAATCGGCATCCACCGCCGTCGGAACCGAAATCTGGCTGATCGCCAGGTCCGGGTCTTTGAGGCCGTGTCCCGTAAGCACACACACGACCGTCGACTCCGGTGGAGCCCCAAATTTGAGCAAACCCGCCACTGACGCCGCTGACGCCGCCTCACAGAATACCGACTCTTCGGACGCAAGAAAGCGGTAGGCCGCCAAGATCTCCTCGTCGGTCACCGCGTTGATCGCGCCGCCGGACTCAGCCGCCGCCGCCGTGGCCCCGTACCACGAAGCCGGGTTTCCAATTCGGATCGCCGTGGCAACGGTCTCGGGGTTCTCCACGATCCTGCCTTCCACAATCGGCGCCGCCCCGGCAGCTTGAAAGCCCATCATCCGCGGCAAAGCCTTCGACAGGCCCGCTTCGCGGTATTCGAGGTAGCCGCGCCAGTACGCAGTTATGTTCCCCGCATTCCCCACAGGGATGAAGTGAACGTCGGGCGCGTCGCCAAGCGCGTCGATGATCTCGAAGGCTCCCGTCTTCTGCCCTTCGATCCGGTGCGGATTGACCGAGTTGACCACGGTTACCGGAGCCCGGTCACCGAGACGCCTCACGATCGTCAGTGCTTCGTCGAAGTTTCCGCGCACTTGGAGTACCCGGGCGCCATGGACGAGCGCTTGCGCGAGCTTTCCAAGCGCTATGTGCCCTTCTGGAATGAGTACTGCACAAGTCAGCCCTGCGCGAGATGCGTAAGCCGCCGCCGACGCGGACGTATTGCCCGTCGAAGCACAAACAACGGCCTTCGCCCCCTCTTCGACCGCCTTCGATATCGCCATCGTCATTCCGCGGTCCTTGAACGAGCCCGTCGGGTTCAGGCCTTCGAGCTTCAAGAAGACGCGTGCGCCGGTGCGATCCGAAAGACGTGGCGCGGGGAGAAGAGGGGTGTTGCCCTCGAGCAATGTGACGACGGGAGTGGAGCCGCCTACCGGAAGAAACGACCGATATGTTTCGATGACTCCCCGCCAGCCGGTCACCGCGAAGACCCCTGGCCCTCTGTTGTTCCTCGCTCTGTTGTTCCTCGCTCTGTTGTTCCTCGCTCTTCCGTTCCTCGCTCTCCCGTTCCTTGCCCTGCTGTTCCCTGCTCTCCCTCTTCCTCACCTACGACCCGCAGGACCGCGCCGAGCCTGTCCACGACGTCCAACGCCTTCAGCCCTTGGAGGGTGCTTCGCACGTCACCCTCACGCGCCCGGTGGGTGAGGAACACGAGCCGTGCTTCGTCACCGAGACCTTGTTGTTCCATCGATCTGATCGACACGCCGTTCTGGCCGAAGACCGCGGCCACTGCCGCGAGGACGCCTGGCCTGTCAGCGACGTCCATACTCAGGTAGTACGCGCTGCAGACGTCCTCCATCGGCTGAAGGGTCGCCCGGGCCCTAGGCGGTTCTGGGGCCGACGCCCCGACGAGAAGGTTGTGGGCCGCGTCGATTACATCGCCCAGGACCGCAGACGCCGTTGGCGTGCCGCCGGCACCGCGGCCGTAGAGCATCAGCTCGCCGCTCGACTCGCCCTCGACAAACACGGCGTTGAAAGCACCTCGCACCGAAGCCAAGGGATGCGTCTTCGGAACCATCGCCGGGTGCACGCGCACGGACAGGGCTCCGCTGTCAACTCGTTCAGCGACGGCAAGCAGCTTGATCACATATCCGAGGCGACCCGCGAAAGAGACGTCGGCTGCGGGAAGGGAGGAGATTCCTTCTCGATAGACATCGCCGTCGACAACATCACACCTGAAAGCAAGTCCAGCGAGAATCGCCGCTTTTGCAGCCGCGTCCTGGCCCTCGACATCTGCGGTGGGGTCACGCTCTGCAAGACCGAGCTTTTGAGCTTGTGAAAGGGCAGTGTCGTAGTCCACGCCCTCTTCGGTCATCGTCGACAGGATGAAGTTGGTCGTACCGTTGACGATGCCCATCACGCGACGAACTCGCTCTCCGGCCAGTGACTCGCGAAGCGGTCTGATTATCGGAATCGCGCCCGCCACTGCTGCCTCGTAGAGGAGATCGACCCCGGTCTCAGCGGCGGCCTTGGCGAGGACCGCGCCGTGAGCTGCCAGAAGGGTCTTATTGCCGGTCACGACAGGCTTGCCCGCGGAAAGCGCCGCTTCGACCAGTTGCCGTGCCGGTTCGAGCCCACCGATCAACTCGACGACGACGTCGATATCGTCTCCCGTCGCCACGGCCATGGCATTGTCGGTCAGGAGCTCAGACGGTACGCCGGGACGCGGTTTCGATAGATCCGCAACCGCCACAGCGCTCAGCTCGAGCTGGATCCCCGAACGCTCAGCTATCCCCTGAGAATCCCGGAGGAGAAGCTCGACCAGGGCTCCTCCGACGTTTCCGCAGCCGAGAACCCCGACGCGGACCGGTCGATTCGGCTTCGTGGAGCCTGGCGGGACGTCGGGCATCCTCGTCAAGCTATCTCCGCAGCCCTGGGTTCCTATGCAACCTCTACTCCGACTCGGCCAGCTCTTTTCGTCGGACCGCGCCCGCTGCTCTGACTTCTTCGAATTTCTGCCCCCTCAGCAGAACCTCGAGTGGCGTTGACCGCTTTCATCACCTTTCATCACCCGATCTGCGGGTTCTCGCCGGTTCGGACGGCGGGACCGTTCGGATGGCTGGCGGCCTGTCACTGGTCCAGCCGGTCACTGGTCCAGCCGGTCACTGGTCCAAGCGCAGCAGGTCCTCCGTCGTCTCGCGCCTCACCACCACCCGGGCACGTCCGTCTGCAACGAAGATCACCGCCGGGCGAGGAACTTTGTTGTAGTTGGACGCCATCGAGTATCCGTAAGCACCTGTGACAGGCGTCGCTATGACATCGCCCACCTCTAGATCCGCCGGGACTCTCCCTTCAGAGACAATTACGTCGCCTGACTCGCAATGTTTTCCTACAACTCTTACGGCTCGGGGGCGAACGGAATCAGTCCTGCGCGGAAGGAACACTTCGTAACCACTCCCGTAGAGCACCGGGCGTGGGTTGTCGCTCATTCCACCGTCAACGGCCACGTAGGTCCGTATTCCGGGCAATTCCTTGATCGTTCCCACCGTGTAGAGGGTGATCGCGGAAGTCGCGACAACGGATCTTCCCGGTTCAGCTGTCACTCGCACTGTCTTGTCTATACCCGCTCTCTCACATTCGGCACGAACGGTCGCAGCCCATTCTTTGATCGAGGGGGATGTCTCTCGGGCGACGTAGGGAACACCGAGCCCGCCTCCTATGCACAGTTCTCGGAGGCCGAGATCTGAGAAGAACGGTGCGAGCGCATCCACCTCCTCGCTGAACGAGCTGACTCGAAAGACCTGGCTTCCGATGTGGGCGTGGATCCCGACCAAGTCAACGCCGTCAAGCGCTCTCACGCGCTCAACGGCCTCTGTCGCTGCGCCGGAAGCCAGAGCGAAGCCGAACTTCGTATCGTCATGGCCCGTGCGCACAAACTCGTGAGTATGAGCCTCGACGCCCGGCGTCACACGAATGAGGACTTGGACAGTGCCTGCATTTGCCCCAGACCGTGTCTTTAACAGCCCGGCCAAACGTTCGATCTCGTCGAAGGAGTCGACCACCAAACGCCCGACACCGACCTCCAGGCCGCGCGTCAACTCGGCATCCGATTTGTTGTTGCCGTGCAAAACGAGTCGGTGAGCCGGTACGCCTGCCGCAAGGGCGACGTCGAGCTCGCCTCCCGTCGAAACATCGAGCCACAAACCCTCTTCGTGAGCGAGCTGCGCCATTGCTTTACAGAGAAAGGCCTTGGTCGCATAGGCGACGCCGTCGCCCCAGGCTGACTTGGCCTCGCGGCACCTCGTCCGAAGATGTACCTCGTCGTAGACGAAAAGAGGAGTCCCGTACTCCTCGGCGAGGTCTAGGACGTCGAGGTCGCCTATCTGAAGATGGCCGGTGGAATTGACCCGAGCCGTAAGAGGCAACAGGTCGCGAGAAAGCGGACCTTCTTCAGGTGCGGAGTCCGGTTCGACATCGTCTACGGAAAGGCCATCCACGCACGCAAAGCTAACCTTGCTTTGAGCATGACCGATCAGAACGCATAAGTAAGCCCTCGTAGCTCAGCGGATAGAGCACCGGCCTCCGGAGCCGGGTGCGCAGGTTCGATTCCTGCCGGGGGCGCCATGCGGGGGCGCCGGCGCAGGGAGGACGGGAGGCCGAAAGCTCCCTGGAAACCCATACCGGAAAACCCGGGTGCCCCCCTGGGTAGGTCCACTGCCCCCGGCTCGAAGGCCGGTGGTGGGCCGGGGTGATCTGAGAGCCTGGGTGGGGTGCTGGCGGGCAGAGGGCGGGGTATGGAGGATGATTAATTGAACGTGCGGACGCTTGTTCACAGAAGAAGGGGCGCGGGACTCCAGCACGCACCAACAGGGAGTAAGCACCGTCAAGGAACCCTTGATGAGTCGGCTGTATGACCCGCTCATCCCTGCCGGAGATGAGCTACTTCCAGTGCCCTCGTCCCAGGTTGAAACACACCGGGATCGCTGTGCCTGCGAATACAGTGCGGGCCGCCTCGAGACCCTGATAGAGCTCTCCGGCGCCTTGCGATCGGTGGTCATAGCCTGACTCCTGTGCCCGATGAGGCCTTTCAGCCGGGAACCGAACGAGGTGCGCGCATGGTCGTCCTTCGGGATTTTGGCGACCTGAAGGCGACCACGGGCCTTCTGGAGGCAGGACATCCGGTGTTCATGGTTATACGAACGCCGGACCTACAGGCTCAACGGGTTATGGACTTCCTAGCAGGCTGGGCTCTCGGCTCCGGGGGCAATCTCGACCGGATGAGTCCGAACACCGTCCTTGCCCAACCCTTCGGTTCTCCGCCTGTCCGACTCGCACGTTCGGGCATCGCATCGGCTGTGGAGGAGGTTTTTTCTTCCACCGACTCGGTTCGGTTGAGCCGAGAGGAGGAAGACCGGCTCCTGCCACTGGCGATAGGCGGGTCGATAAGTGCTCGTAGGCGAATCATCGACGCCTACGCCGAGTTCGCCACCCTCTTCGCCCTTCGCGTAAGACCAAAGGCCGTGTCGGAGGCGACCGCTGTCAGGCTGGCGCAGGAAGAACTCGACCGTCTCGTGAGCTTCCCGTCCCGAGGCCCTTTGCTCGCATCATTGGTCGACGGAATAACGAAGCGCCTTCTCCGCTAACAAAGGCGAACTCCGAGCGTCGGATATTGAGCGGATCGGCAGAGCCGCTAGGAGCGATGCATCGGCACTTCTGCGCTTCTGCCACCTCCCTAGGAATCGCGCAGGGTCGGCGTGAAGACGGCGGGCACGAGAGCAAGCGGTGCGCGAGAAGCCGTAGGAATGCAGTAGGGAGCTGCTTCTCGGGGGCTGGGAGACTCGGGTGGGAGAATGTCCGTTTGGGCATAGGAACCCGGATCTGAGTGCAATCAGGTCCTACCGCTTGGGCTGGATATCGAAGCCGAGCTTTTCGAGCACCCGAACCGCACCGCTCTTGCCACCTTCGAAATCGCTCGGAGCAAGACGATTTCCTGTGGCGAACTCGTAAGCAGTTCCGAGGAGCGCTTTCGGTGGATAGCGGCGCTTCTTCCAGACGAGATCGTAGGTGAGGGTCGGCCCAAAACCGTGCTTGGCATAGAACTTCTCGGGGCCGAGGCGGTCGTATTCGCCGATCGCCCGCTCGATGTCAGCGTGAGTGATGTCGTCCCAGTTCACCATGATTGTCATCCTCCTCTGTGATCGAGGTGCCTTCGCTCATCGGAACCGGTATTAACCCGCCTTTGTCCCGATCAGTTGGTCGGCTATGGCGTCGAGGTCGATCCCGATATAGTTCGGCTGCGGGCCGACATCAAGTGGCGCGTTCCATGGACGCAATATGAGCGCAGCTTGCCATCCTGCGGAGAGAGCGCCGATCGTGTCCCATACGTGGCACGCGACCAGGCAGATGTCACCAGGAGCGGCATTGAGCTCCCTCGCCACGACGTGATACGCCTCTTGGGCCGGCTTGTGTCGCTTCGCCGTTTCATCAACGCTGAAGCGTCGCTCGAAGAGGTCTATCACCCCGGCGTTCTTCAACTGACGCCCGGAAATCTCAAGGGTGTTGTCTGTCAGAGTAAACAAGCGAAACCCATCGTCGCGTAGCCGTTTCAGGGCACCGGGTACCTCCGGATGGGGTGGCATCGACGCAAACCGCTCTTTGAGTTCTGCCGCGTCTGAGTCGTCGATCACTATGCCTTTGGTCAAAGCGAGCATGCGCAGCGCTGCACCACCAATATCGGTGAACGGCACGTACACGCCGGCGAGGGTGAGCGCCTCCGAGTAGGTGATCAAGTTGGCGAACCAGAGCCGCATCGCGGCTGGATCTTTGAAGATCCGGTCGAAGGTCGGACGTATCGAGTCGAGGTTGAGTAGCGTCTCGTTGACATCGAAGACGATGATTTCGGGTCTGCTCATGAAAAAAACTCCGTTTGAACATATGTAGTCGTTGCGACGGATCTGACGCATCTTCGTCATCTGGGTCATAGGACGATTGCGCTAGTCCAGGACTGGTCAGGAGAGCAGTCTATTGCGGTTTGCGGTAACGCTCTTCGAAACACCCTGAGCGGCCCAACTGCTGGGGTGTCTCAGCGCCGAAAATACCGGACGGTTCGACCGATGTGTTCAGTAGCGATGTATCGGCACTTTTGCGCTGCCTATTTCCTTCGCAGCAATCTCCTGTGTGACTCACAGGCACTCGTTGACTTTCGCAAAAGCCTTACGTACGTGGTGCAGGTCCCCTCCAAAGCAACGTGGTCCCCTCGGGTGGGAAGGGTATTTACGTTTGGTGGCTCCGGGTTAAACCAATCGGGGCGAAGAAGTCGACTAGCAGTTCCGATACGCGTTCAGGCTCGTCGTGATGGACCCAATGCGATGCGTCTGGCAACCGTTCGACGCGGTCTAAGTTGGGCACGTCATTGCGGTCGGGTTCGGCGAGTTCGGGGCCGAGGTAGCCATCGCGTTGCCCCCAGATAACGAGCGTTGGAGCGGAAATCTCACGAATTTGTGCTTCGGCGTGCTTCTGCCGTACCGATGCGCGGTAGTAGTTGATCATTCCGGATGCGGCACCCGGCTGCGACCACGCCTCTACGTAGTGATTCGTCTCCTCTGGCGTGAACTTCGGACTGGCATCGTGAAGAAAGTGCCGGAAGAAATGCCAATCGTTGGCATGCACCACGCTTTCAGGCAGACCCGGCTGGTCAAAGAAGAAGAAGTACCAAGACTTCCGGAGCTGCGCCGGATGGTGCAGTCCTTGCAATAGCCGCCTCGGATGGGCCGCGTTCAGAATTGCCAGCCGGTCCACCACCTCGGGGTGGTTCATAGCGGTGGTCCAGGCGGCGGTTCCGCCCCAGTCGTGACCAACCAACAGTGCGGAGTCGGCGTTGAGTGCTCGGATGAGACCGGCCACGTCGTCCGCCAGAAGTTCGCCAGCGTAGGCCTTGACACCACTTGGCTTCGACGACAGGTTGTAGCCGCGCATATCTGGAGCGACGACTCGAAAACCAGCGTTCGCGAGCGGTGCAATCTCCAAGCGCCAGCCGAACCAGAACTCCGGAAAGCCGTGCAGCAGAAGGACGAGCGGCCCGTCGCCGGCCTCGACGTAATGCAACTTCACGTCGTCGCCGACCTCCGCGTAATCCTCTCGAATCTCAACGTCTGCGTATTCGTGGAGCAGGTCCGACGCCGACGGGACCGAACCCGATTCGCTCGAGGTCGATGTACCACCATGCTTTGACTTGGCCATGAGACTCTCCTCTCAGACTGGCGCCTTAGCTAAGAGGAGCGTTCTTCTTCTCGGGTCCCGGTCGCGTCCGTCATAGGCACTGGTTCCGATGTCTCGGTGCATGTGTAGAGGAAGCGTGCGGGGGCGAACAGCTATCTACTGCCTGCACGACTTCGCTGTAGGAAGCTGAAAGCGAAGGCCATCCGGAAATGCCGTGCGCGTGAAACCTGACACTGAACCCAACCAGGGTGATCTCCTGGCGCACAAAAGCGGTAATGGCGCGAAGATCGCCTGGAGAGCGGCTTCACGGGGGATCAAAGAAAGGAGTTCCCATGACTATTGCGAGCCAAAAGCAAGAGAGCGGCGTAGCAATCCGGCCGTTCCGTGTTGAGATTCCCGAAGAAGCAATCGTCGATCTTCGACGCCGCATCGACGCGACGGGCTGGCCGACCAGGGAACTCGTCTCTGATCGATCGCAGGGAGTGCAGTTGGCGGCGATACAGAACCTCACGCATTATTGGAGGACCGAGTATGACTGGCGGCGATGCGAGGCGCGACTGAATGCGCTTCCGCAGTTCAAGACCATGATCGACGGGCTCGACGTCCACTTCATCCACGTGAAGTCGGCACACGAGAACGCGTTGCCGTTGATCATGACGCACGGCTGGCCCGGCTCGATCGTCGAGCTGCTCGAGACCGTTGGGCCGCTCACCGACCCGACCGCGCACGGCGGACGCGCTGAGGACGCGTTCCACCTCGTACTCCCATCGATCCCCGGCTACGGATTCTCCGACGAGCCAAGCGAGCTCGGATGGGGTCCCGTTCGCATCGGACGGGCCTGGGGAGAACTGATGCTGCGCCTCGGGTACGCCCGCTACGTCGCCCAGGGCGGCGACGTGGGCTCCCAGGTCACCGACGCGATGGGCCGTCTCGGACTCGACGGCTTAATCGCGATCCACACCAATCTGCTCACGCCGGCGCTGGGCGACCCGGAAGCCCTGAGCGACTCGCCACCGACAAAAGAAGAACAGGCTGCCCTCGATGCGCTCGCCGCTTTCCGACAAAGCGGCAATGGCTACTTCATCGAGCAAGCAACGCGCCCGGAGACCATTGGCTATGCCCTCTTGGATTCACCCATCGCGCTGGCGGCCTGGATGATCGATCACGACACCGACAGCTACCAAAAGATCGCCCGTGCATTTGTTGACGGGCAAATCTCAGGCAATCTCACCCGAGAACACCTCGTCGACAACATCACGCTGTATTGGCTGACAGGCACCGGGGCTTCGGCCGCGCGCTCGTACTGGGAGGAAGGACAAGAAAACGCTCGTGCGGCGGGCCAGGCTCCCACGCCGGTCTTGATTCCGGTCGGCTTCACCACGTTCCCGGGAGAGATTTGGCGAACCCCACGCAGCTGGGTCGAAAAGGCATACCCCAACACCATCTACTTCCATCAGGTGGACAAGGGCGGCC
>DASPVS010000562.1:0-6258 GCA_035622235.1 Acidimicrobiales bacterium
GAGAGCGATAGAACTACTTCCTCCTGGCCTGATGCTAGAAGGGCGGCCTCCCACCAAGGTCCTGGACAAAGCCCGAGATATCTGACCGAGGGAAACGAGGCATGCCAGCTCTAGCTCAGCCTGATGGTCAAACCAAATAAGTTACGAGCCGACGCCCACTTCCTGTTGCTGACGCCTCGTCGTCTCGCTCTGGCGCCACTCAATTGCTTCCGGCTCCTCGATCCAGTGAACGATCGAAGCATCGTGACGCAACAGAATGTCGCGCACCCGCGGCGGTGCAGTCCGGAAGAACTCGCGCCTCATGTTCACGAGATTCACGCGGCAATCCTCCAGCTCGTGGTGCAGACTCGTCTCTAGTCCGACAGCGTCGTCGCTGAAGACCATTGCGTGAACGTCGTAATGGAATGGGACCGACGCATCGCCAAGCTCGCGAACCCGGTCCATTGGATCTAAGCGTCTGGTCATGCCAATTTTCACCATGTCCGGTCCAAAGGCACCAATGTTCGAAATGACATAGACATGTCCCGCACGAATGTTCGCTGCGCGGCGGGTGATTCCGTCAAGAGCGTCAGAGATCTCAGCAAGCTTCGCTTGAGCTTGATCGGCCCCGGCGGCGTCACCTTGTTGGCGAAGGGCCTCTACGGTTGCCTGGTAATGGCTCTGTTCCTTTCGGAGCCGCTCCTGTTCACGTTCGAACTCCCTGCGAGCAATCTCCTCTTCGCGGAGTCTGGCGCGCTCCTCTCGCTCTCGCTCCTTTTCTTCGGCAACTTTGGCTAGATAGTCAGCTGTCAGTTGCAGCTCCTCCAACCGAAGTGAGTGGTATCGATCGGTGACGCGAATATTCATGGTTCCGCCGAGCTTGGAGATGGTGTCCCGCGCTTTGGCAAGCCTGGCGACCGACGAATCGAGGGCGTACGGCTTCATCGACCTGACGGCGTTGTCGGCCTCGTTGTTGTAGGCACGAAGCATGAGCTTGGAAAACTCTCTGACCATCTTCTTGCCTTCGGATACCGATCCGTTGACCGTCCATGTCGTCGATCCCTGGACAGCCGTTCCGGCCTTGACCATGTCCTTGATCTGAGCGGAGATCCCGGTGAGCTTTGCTTTGTATGCCGGGGCGTTGTCCAAGGGGTGCTGGTACTCGTACACGCCCACTTCTTGCAGTATCGAGGTTTCACGCGTTTCGACGATCTGAGCGCGCAGTTGGTCGTACTCAGCGCGCACAGCAGGGAGCTGAGTTAAGAGGTTCTGCAGCTCGGCGGTCTCGGCATTGAGGACGTCGCGTTGAGCCGTCAGTTGAGTCACCTCGGCCTGAAGCGCTCCCGCTTGGGTACGAAGGGCTACCAGATCGGCGACCTCGGTCCTGAGTGGTTCAACCTGGGCCAAAAGAGACGCATGCTCGCTTCTAAGGGCTGGAACCTCGCTTCGTAGTCGGGTTAATTCATCCACGAGGGCATCTCGTTCGGTCACCCCGAGCTGGTCGACGATGAGGGTGAGTCGTTCTACCTCGGTCTCTAGGTCCTTCTTGCCCCCAAAGATCCGATGCCTGGTTGGTGTCGGGGCGCTCGTTTGGCTGCTCTGAACGGGGTCCCGTGTCGGTGTCTGGGGCTGCTGAGGTTGAATCGTTGACGCCTGGGCGGGCGGGGGAGGCAGGACGGACTCATTTGGTCGAGTGTGACCAGTCCATCGGGTCCCATCCCACCAGCGAAGAAACCGGGGATCCTGATCCGGATACCACCCAGCTGCAGCGTTTTTGTTAGCCATCGAACTCCCCCAGGATCGAGTTGGCCGAAATGATTCCACGAGCGTCAGGTTTGGCCACAATCCAGGGTTCAGAGACTCACTCGCGGCTCTGATCGAGACCGTGGACAGGGAGCCAAGTAGGGAGCCATTCACGGAGACACGCCAGGTTTCGTCGAGTCTTGCCGAACGCGGTCCCAAGCGCGCTGGCCTGGCACCGAGGCTCATAGAGTTATATGGACTGCAAATGGTCTGACTCATGACGCGCAAGGGGTCAGAGGTTCGAGTCCTCTACGGCCCACGCCGCTGACCTGGGAAAACGTGCTTCTTGTACCCCTAGAAGGCTCCTCCAAAACGGCGTTAGGGAGCCAAGTAGGGAGCCATTCGATAATCAAGTGCGACGCGCTGCGCGTCGCCCGCCGTACTCTCAACGGCTTTTCCGTTGGAGCGATATGGACGCTTCACCGCCGGAAGGGCGCGACAGCAGATAGCGCAATCCCGGCAAAGTAGTGCGGGTAACCACGGCTAGCGGTTTTGGTGTCCCTCTGTCACAGTTGAACTCGTGACGCGGGGGTTCACACCATGGATCGCCGTTGGCGGGCTAGTAGTGGTGGCGCTCGGTGCGGCGATCTTGAGTGTCGCCACTGCGCCACGCGAGGTGTACTACTCGGTCCCGAGCGGTTCTCGCGAGAGCGCCCAGACTCTCGCCGAGGCAGCGAAAGCAACTACGGAAGCCCCAAGTTTCACAATGAATGTGAACGATGGTGGTTCACTGATCTACCAAGCGCCGGACAGGATTTCCCAAGACTCGGAGTTCTTGCCTCAGATCACCATCGGTCGAACGATCTATGTCCTGGCTGAGTCTCCGGGTGACACGTGGATTGTCGAACCCGTTGACCGGGTCCACTCAGTGCCCTACCTGGCCTTTACGTACCTGGACTTGTTGACTTCCCTCAAAGGGGTATCGCGTCACGGAGACGAGTACTCGGGTCTGCTCGTGGCTCCCGCTAATCGGTTCGCACCCCGGGGTACTCCCCTCTATGTCTCGGCCATCGTGGAATCGGGTCGGATCTCAGCCGAGAAACTTTCTTTCCCAGCATTGGGGGGGTTTCCCAAGGGCACGGACACGATCACGTACTCCAAGTTCGGAACCTCTCCACCCGTGACCATCCCACCTTCGGACCATGTCGTGCGGGCCTTGAAGTGCCTGGGGAGCTATTGGCCTCCCGACGTCGGCACCCCGTGTCATCACCCTTCAACACCATAAGAATGGCCAAGCGGCGCGCCTGTTGCAGCTAGCACCGCCGCAATCTGACCGCTCTCCTCGTGCCGATCCCGGTCACCTATTCGTTCGGCAATCGCGAACTAGTCGGCTCTTCAGAGGAAGACTGGGGTGATGTACTTCGCCGTCATCGGGTTCTTCGCACTGCTTGTGGGATCCGGCTTGTGTACAGCAGGCGTGGTGGGCTTCGGAACAAGGATTCCGTTGCCACACGGTTCGTGGACACGAAGGTCCCGGCAGTCTTTCGTCCATGGGGCGTGGAGACCCATCGGAGACTCCAGGGAAGCGTTTGCGTCGTCCTAGGCGCTGTACTGATCGTCACGGGGATTACAGCGCTGACTCAGATCTAGCCCGACCTGGATGTGTGCCGGATTGGTGCACCCGGTCAGGAGGAAAGACCGGTCTGTAATGTCACCCGCGTCCGATCCCGGAGGGCTTGCGGTTGTCTGAGGTGATCCCTAGGCCGACCGCCTCCCGACAATTTCGATCGGTAGAAGACTGAAAAGTCGAAGCTTTCGCGCAAGCCAGTCCATACTGTCTCGGTGAAGGGGAATCGCTTCCTTGGCCTCCTGCCGCTTGCGGTGCTTGGGCTAATCATCCTTGGCGCGATCGCACTCTCTCTGGCCAGTGCTCCACCCATTGCTGACACGTTCCTACGTACCGCTGCCCGCAACACCCAGGAAGCGTCAAGCTTTCGGCTCGACATGGAGACTCGGACTGAACTGGGACAACAGTACGTTGTAATCGTTCATAGCCTCTACAGAGCCCCCGACCGCGCTGTAGGCGTTGTCAGATATGGGCGAGAGAGCATCGTGCTGATCAGCATTGGCGCCCGCAGTTGGGAAAGTTCCGACGGCGGTCACACCTGGCAAAAGATCTTCCTTCACCCAAGGTCAGTCAAACCGGGCAGCATCGCGTTTTCAAGCTCGTGGTCCAACCTCGTTGTGTCCCAAGACCTGGCAGACGCTTCCGGCGTTAAGCAAATCGGGGACCGTTATCACCTCACGAATTCGCGCACCCTCAATCTTGCCTTCCGAGAGTCAGATACGTTCACCATCACACTGAATGGGGAATTTCTGCACGTGGTGAGAGAGCGAATCAGGATCGGAACCTTGGGGTCCAGAACTACCGCAAGTAATGCCCCGGTCGGTGTGTCCTTGGGAAGCAATATCATCAGCGTGTACTCGGACGTGGACCAAGTGACGAGGTCCATCGAGCCGCCTACTTAGCCGTTTCAGGAATTTCGTTCGACTCCGAATGGAGGAACCGTCTGAGGTCGCCTTGTAGCGCTGGACCAGTCCGGTAGCCCGACCTGGTAGTGCCTCGTGGTCGCGCACTTCAGGTTGATGTCGACCTGAGCTGTGACGACATGGCTGGAGTGATCCTGCGTGGTTTGACCCTTTCCGGCCCGACTGGAGGTGGTGGGCACACACCGGCAAAGTAGTGCGGTCAGTCGCTACTCAGCGGGGTGCGTCAACTGCGACTGCTGGAACTCAGCGAACCATCGGGCGTATCGCTCCGGATCGCCTGTCCGGCGCAGTCGGTCGACGTGGTGACCAAGCTCGTGGAGCAACACATCGTAGAGATAGAAGCGCTGAAGACCGATCTCGTCCAAGGTGACGGTCGATCGACCTCCGCGACTCGAGGACACCCTCGCGCCGAACTTCGTGTAGCGCTTCACGTCGCTCGGATTCGACGAACATGGCCACCCTTGCGAGAGGCGATCCAGTGGAACTGGAAATAGAAAGATCCGCTCTCGGTAGTAGAGGCCGAATGTCAGCTTCCGTAGCCGTTGCTGCTTTGAGGTTCCAGCCATGAGGTAGACGCCGCTCAGGCCGAGTAGGTACTCGCAAGGGACGGAGCCGAGCACGTCGACCACCTCTTCGACACTGCAAGTCCTGGCGAATCCAGGAGCCAGTGCTCGCTCAAACACGCCGAGTGCGTCTTCCCCCTGTCGAGCGACTTCCCTCTTGGGACTAGGCGCTTGGGAAGAGCCTCAACCTCGGACCAGTGGGGATCGTGTGGAGTCCAGTTGGTGAAGCGTTGACTGGAGAACAGACCCGATCGGGGACCCCTTCGTCCTCCAGGGACAGGCATAGATCCTTGATCGGCCTCTTCACACGGCTGATTGAGCCAGTACCCCCGCACTACTCGTGCCGGGAGTCGAGCGGCTTGGACCCGCACTTTCATAATCTGGAACGGTGACTCTGCCCAACTGGCCTGGTGTTTGGTTCGACCGGCACCCCTCCGCTTCGGAGTTCGTCGGACTCTCGCGTGAAGATGCAGAGCGGGCGGCTGCGACGGCGGGGATCACTTCCGTGCGAGTGATCGATCCGGAGCAGGACGAGCGTAGGTACAAGGAGACGGGCGAGCGTGTCGCCTACACCGCCAACCTGAGGCCAACTCGGCTCAACCTCGCTATCGAGAAAGGGCGGGTCGCCAGGGCCGCTTTCTTCTGACTCCACCCGCTCGACTCGTGCCGGATCAGTGCGCTTCAGGGTTGAGGGTCACTCGCTCGGTATTCACGGACCTGAGCAATCTCGTACGACTCCGGCCTCGGGTGGACGCCTAGCGCCCTAGCGCAAACCCGGCACTATCGCCTGGGGGTGGACCGCGTTCTCGGTAGGTCGATCGCTGCGGATACCGGGTGGGGCCGAGTGGATACGAGTAAAGCTCCCTATTGGCCGTCGACACGCCAGACATAAGCCTGGCCGTTGTAGTTCTCAAAGACCATATGGAGTCACCACTAATCGATTGGATCATGATGAAGGACTGGCTGCGCACAAAACACTGAAGAGAAGGGACACAAATGCGAACCGCTGGCCGTGGTTGCTCCGGCAAATGGCGTTACCCCAGCGCTTGCCGGAGCGAGCCGCGGCCTCTAGTCTCGACCTACTTCTCGAGCGAACGAATTTATTCGGCGCAAAATGGGAGTGAGCGTCATGAGAACCAAACAATCGGCCCTCGCTGCCGCCCTCGGGGTCGCGCTCGCAGCCGCGGTTGCGGCCTGCGGGAGCTCCAGCCCACAGGCGTCCGCCCCGGCGCCTGCCAGCACCACCACCAGCCAGAGTGGCGGCCACAGCAGCAGCGTTAGCCCCACCGCCCTGCTCTCGCTGTCCGACGCGGCGAACATCACCGGCGACTCCGCCATCACCGAACGCAACGCCACCAGCTCCGCCGTCACCTACTCGGACCACAATACGGGCGATACCGTCTACATCGTCGTCTCTCGGACA
>DASPVS010000563.1:0-9646 GCA_035622235.1 Acidimicrobiales bacterium
CTCCAGGCACGATTCCAACCTACGCCTGCGGGGATCCGATGGTTTCTCGTGGGTCCTAGGCGAGGGCCGCTTCCGATTCCTCGGCGTCTATCAGCCTCGACACAGCGTCGATGAGCGCCAGGTGGGTGAAGGCCTGCGGGAAGTTCCCGAGATGTTCGCCTGTCGATGCATCGATCTCCTCGGCGTAGAGCTGGAGCGATCCCGCGAAGGACAGGAGCTTCTTGCAAAGTGCTCGTGAACGAGCGGTCTCGCCGATCATCGCGAGTGCTGTGACCAACCAGAACGAGCAGATGGTGAACGTACCCTCTTTGCCTTCGAAACCCGTATCGGTGGTGTCGACCTTGTAGCGCAGTACTAAACCGTCCTCGGTCAGGTCATCCGCGATCGCTAGCACAGTCGCCTTGACCCGGTCGTCGTCCGGTGGAAGAAAGCCCATTATCGGGATGAGAAGAAGCGACGCGTCCAGCTCGTCGTTCTCATAGGCCTGGCGGAACCTGCCGCCTTCGTCGACTCCTCGATCGAGGATGTCGGCCTTCATCTTGTCGGCGGCTTCCTGCCATTTCTGGGCGCGCGAACTGTCGTCACGCTCCTTGGCGAGATGCGCGCCCCGTTCTGCGGCCACCCAACACAGAACTTTCGACGCGGTGAAGTGTTGCGGGTCACCTCGGATCTCCCAGATGCCTTGGTCGGGTGTGTCCTGGCGTTCGATCGCTTGGTCCACGAGGCTTGCCACACCCTCCCAAGTGGACTGCACGATCTGTGCGGCACCCTCCTTGATTTGGGTGGCGACCGCGTCGAGGATCATCCCCCAGACGTCGTTCTGGTGTTGATCCCAAGCGCCGTTCCCGATCCTGACAGGACGGGCCCCTCCATACCCGTTCAAGTGGTCGAGGGTGTGCTCGGTGAGATCGCGCTCTCCTCCTATCCCGTACATGATCTGTATCTCCCACGGCAGCTTGACGTCGCCCGATCCCGTCACGGCTTCCATCACGAACGCGAAGTACTCGAGGGCTTCCCACTCGAAACCGAGCAAATAGAGGGAACGGAGCATGAACGCGGAGTCCCTGATCCAGGTGTAGCGGTAATCCCAGTTGCGGGCTCCTCCAGGTGTCTCAGGGAGCGACGTGGTGGAGGCGGCCATGATCGCTCCCGTGGGAGCGAAGCTGAGGCCTTTCAAGGTGAGCGCGCTGCGCTCGAGATACGACCGCCAGGGATGGTCAGGGAATTTCCCGACGGCCAACCAGTCCCGCCAGAACCGAACCGTTGCAGCGAGCTCCTCGTCGGCCTCCTCCTTCGACGAGGGGGCCTTGCCGGTCCATGAAAGCGCGATGAACGCGCCCTCACCGTCGTCGAGCGTTGTCTTGGCGTAACAGCGTCCGCCGACCTGACCGAGCCTCAGGCTGCTCTTCACTTGGAGGGTCGGGTCACCCTCTGGCGGGGAAACGGTCATCGAGTGGTAACCGTCGGCGTCGTAGCTCCATCGCCCTGCCTTCAGGCCGTACTCGAAGTTCGGGACGCAATTGGCGACGATTTCGACCCGGCCGCCGATGCAGGATGCGGTGCGAACGAGCGCGCCTGTCGCGGCGGAGTCGCCCGGGGAGCGCCGGTAGTCCGAACGACGCGGGGCTTCCGGATCTACCGGGAGTATGGGCATGAAATCCTGAACCAGCAGCCATCCGGTTGGTACGTGCCAAGTGGTCTCGAGCACCATGGTGCCCGGGATATATCTCCGGTGGTGCGGCACCATCGTGCTGGCGGGACCGAAGCGAAACATTCCCGCCGTCCTATCGAGTAAGGCGCCGAACACGCTCGGCGAGTCAGGACGCGGAAGGCACAGCCATTCAACCGATCCGTCGGGTGCTATGAGACACGTGTCTTCGCAGTCCGAGAGGAACGCGTAGTCGGCGATGGGAGGGAAATGGCTCATTGAGGTCTCCTTCAGCACCCCGCGCCACTGCCAGGCTAACCCCGAGAACGGGGACGCGCACCAGGGGTTCATCGCGGGTTCCCGTGAGAGACCGCCCCGCCTACGGTGATAGCTTGCAAACAGCCTCCAGCAAGTGCCAGCAACGTGATCGATCCCGATCGGCGAATCCGGGACAGGTTGTCCGATCGGCTGGAAAGGGGATCGGATGCCCGAGAACGAGCCACTGAAGGGCAAAGCCGCTGTCGTGACTGGCGGGAACACCGGAATCGGAAAAGCGGTCGCACTCGCTCTGGCAGGCCAAGGTGCCAACATCGTCATCGACTACATCTCTGACGAGCAGGCGACCGAGGATCTCGAACGTCAGATCGTCGCCTTGGGAGACCAGGCCATCGGAGTGGACGCGGATGTGAGCAAGGTCGACGACCTTCAGAGAATCGTGGATTCGTGCGTGAAGGCATTCGGCAAGATCGACGTGATGGTGAACAACGCCGGAGTCGAGACGCGCACGTCGGTGCTCGAAACGACGGAGTCTCAGTACGAGAAGGTCATGGAAATAAATCTCAAAAGTGCGTTCTTCGGCACCCAGATCGCAGCCAAGCAGATGATCGAGCAAGGCACCGGGGGGAGAATCATCAACATGACATCGGTCCACGAGGACTGGCCGATGCCCAACAACACGCCCTACTGCCTTTCGAAAGGCGGCATGCGGATGCTCACGAGAACCGCCGGCGTGGAGCTGGCGCCGCACAACATCCTCGTCGTCGGTGTCGGCCCGGGCGCCGTGGACACGCCCATCAATCTCTCGACGGTGCAGGATCCGACCAAGCTGAGGGAACTCGATTCGGCTATCCCCCTCGGGAGGCTGGCGAAGCCAGAGGAGATCGCCAACGTCGTCGCCTTCCTTGCCGGTGACGGAGGAAGTTACCTGACTGCGACGACCATTTTCGCAGACGGTGGGATCATGCAGGGGAGTGTCGGCCTCTAGCGTCTTTCCGGCATGACGACCGAGGGCCGGTCCACCACGAGCGGTCAGACCGCTGATCGCAAGGAAGTCCTCGCGATCTATACCGTCGGTCTTTTTCAGGGACTCAGCCTCGTTGCGTTCCCGGCAGCTGCCACGATCCTCACATCTCCAAGCGCTTACAGCCTCTCGAAGAGCAAGTACGGGCTCTTGTTCCTTCCTCAAGTGCTGTTGGCGATCGCCGCCTCGCTCGGATGGCCCAAGTTGGCGCGCACGCTCTCGCTCAAGAAGGTGCTCGCGATAGGCCTTGTGGCCGACGTGGTGTCCATGGGCGTGCTCGTCGCGACTGACCCGCTCCAAAAAAGCGCCGCTGCATATCCGTTGCTGCTCTTCGCGACAGCCTGTCTCGGCCTGGGTTTCGGGCTCACATTGGGATCCATAAGCACATACGCGGGTTCCTTCATGCCGGACAGACGTGACGTTGCGTTGACCGCGCTGAACGTCCTACTAGGTCTCGGCACTGCTCTTTCACCTTTTCTCGTCGCAATCTTCCTTCACAACGGCCATTGGTGGTACCTGCCCCTCATCTGCGCCGTAGGCCTGGTGTTGCTTCTCGTTACGATCGCGTTGTTACCCCTCCGTCTGTCGCTCGAAGACGCACCTTCCACGGGGACACGATTGCCGACCCTGTTCTGGCTGTTCGCGTCGGTACTCGTGCTCTACGGCGTGGTCGAGACGATGTTCGGGAATTGGGGAACCACACTGCTGGTCGGACACGGGGTGAGGCCCGCGTCGGCGAACAACGCGCTGGCGGCTTTCTGGGCAGGCGTTACGGTCGGCCGCCTCGTCATCGCGGTGGCGTCATCTTGGGTGCGTTCGAATCGTGTCTATGTGACACTCCCTTGGCTGATGGCCGGAGCGTTACTGCTCGCTCCCTTGGTGAAGAGCGCCGCCGCCGGGATCGGGGTGTTCCTTCTTGGTGGGCTCGCTTGCTCCGGTTTTTTCCCGATGACCATCGGATATGGGGAGTCCACGTTTCCCAACTTGATCGAGCTGGCTACCGGATGGCTGATCGCGGCTTATCAGCTCGGCTACGGGGTGGCTGCCTTCGGAGGAGGGGCTCTTCAGAGTGTGGTATCGCTCGGCACGCTATTCCGCGCAGCGGCCGCCGTTGCGGTCGTCATGGGGATCCTCTCGCTACCCATCGCCCGCCGCCAAAAGGTAATCGTCAGAGCTCGAAAGCCGGTACCAAATCTCTCCGGCTGACTCGAATCGGAGGACACTCAGACTGGAGAACACTCTGACTGGAGAACACTCGGACTGGAGGACACTCGGAACCGAGGACTGGAGGACAAATGCGCGACCACTACGACATGATCATCATCGGGACCGGTGCAGGCGGAGGCACCTTGGCGTGGAAGATGGCCCCGTCCGGAAAGAGCATCCTGCTGTTGGAACGCGGGCCATACCTACCTAGAGAGCGAGACAACTGGGAAACCTCGGCCGTCTTTGTTCGTGCGAAGTACCACTGCACCGAGGAATGGCTGGACCAGGACGGGAACGAGTTCTCACCCGAGCAGAACTATTACGTCGGCGGCAACACGAAGTTCTACGGTGCGGCGCTGTTCCGCCTTCGGGCGGAGGACTTCGGTGAGATAACCCATCACGGCGGGATCTCTCCTGCCTGGCCGGTGTCCTACGAGGACTTCGAGCCCTGGTACACCGAAGCCGAGAGCCTCTACCACGTCCACGGTCAAGCAGGAGAAGACCCGACCGACGGACCGCGCAGCAAGGACTTCCCGTACCCGGCCATCCACCACGAACCCCGGATCCAGGAGCTCCATGACGATCTGCTCAGCCTCGGGCTCCATCCTTCACATCTCCCTCTCGGAGTTCTGCTCGATCAGGACGAGAAAGGAGAGCCCACTCATTTGAGCCCGTGCATCCGCTGTGACCGGGTCGATGGTTTTCCTTGTCTCGTGAACGGCAAGGCAGACGCACAGACCATGTGCGTCGATCCGGCTGCCGAACATCCGAATGTTGACCTCGTCACAGACGCGTATGTGGAGCGTCTCGAGACCGATGGCGACGGCCGAAACGTCGCTGCGGTCGTGACCAAGCTGGCAGACGGGACCACTGCCCGATTGTCGGGCGACATAGTCGTCGTGTCGTGTGGTGCCCTCAACTCGGCGCTATTGCTCCTTCGTTCGGCGAACGACGCGCACCCAGGTGGCCTTGCGAACGGTTCGGACCAAGTTGGCCGGAACTACATGCGTCACAACAATGTGGCGATGATCGCCCTATCCCGTTCACCCAATCCGACACGCCTCCAAAAGACCCTTGCTCTCAACGATTGGTACCTGAAGGGGGAGGATTGGGATTACCCGTGGGGCGGGATCCAGATGCTGGGAAAGTCGGACGGAGAACAGCTCCGAGCGATGGCCCCACACTTCGTCGCTTGGGGCGCGAAGCTAACTCCAGGCGGCGTCCTAGAGGATGTCGCGCGTCACGGAGTTGATTTCTGGCTGTCTTCGGAGGATTTGCCCCGTGCCGAGAACCGCGTAATCCTCGAAAAGGACGGAAGAGTGCGGCTTTTCCTGGAGCAGGACAACAACGCCGAGGGACTCACCCGTATGAGAAAAAAGTTCGACTCAATGCTGGCTGACCTCGGATTTCACAAGAAGTCTCACGAGCGCGGGGTTTATCTACACGAGGGCATGAACATCGCTGCGACCGCCCACCAGGCGGGAACGGCACGATTCGGGACCGATCCGGCGACGTCGGTTCTCGACGTCAACTGTAAGGCTCACGAGCTCGACAACCTCTATGTGGTCGACTCGAGCTTCTTCGTGTCGATCGGTGCTGTGAACCCGACTCTCACGATCATCGCCAACTCACTACGGGTGGGTGAGCATCTGCTCGAGCGCTTGCGCTGAGAATTACGAGTGACCCTGCTCGTAAACCTGAGTGAAGAGCTCACCCTGGGCGGCGCCCGAGCTCGACGTGCCCCCACCCGCCCCGCGTAGCACGTAAGCGACACCGACCGCGACAACAGCTCCCGCCAATGGGCCCAATATGTAAACCCAATAAGCGGTGAAATTCGCTCCGATCACATCGGGGCCGAACGTTCTAGCCGGATTCATCGACGCTCCCGAGATGGGGCTACCCCAAAGGCCGGCCAGAGCGATATAGGCGCCAACGCCGAACGCACCGAAGATGCCGACGTTCTGGGCTCCCGACGCCGTGCCGAGGATCACGCTCACGAGCCCGGTAGTCAGAATCAGTTCCATCCAAAAGGCGTTCAAGTCCGAGTACCCGTGGGCCGGATAGGTGGATCCGTATATGGCGGACACGTGGATCACACCGCGGAGGAAGAGCGCGGCGATGACCGCGCCGGCGAGTTGAGCAACGACGTATCCGGGCACTCGACGCCAGGGAAAATCCCGACGAAGCGCGAAAGCGACGCTCACGATGGGGTTGAGGTGGGCGCCCGAGACCTTGCCCATGAACAAGATGACCGCGAGCACCATCATGCCGGGGGCCACGACTGCTGCGTCGCGGCTGATAACACCGGGGAAGGCATGCGACATCATCCCGGCGCCGGCAGCGACGAGAACCAGGAAGAACGTTCCTATGACCTCGGAAGTGATGCGTCTCCACTCTTGACGAGGATCGTTGAAGTCGGAGATTCGTTGGACGACGCTCTGTTCGTACCGAGCGATCGGACCGATCGCCGGCAGTTCCTCGGCTGGTTCCTTCGACATCATCCGCTGTACGCCACGTCTACGTTGAACGTCGTGCTGACCGGATTCGTGCAGACCAGCTTCGTGTTCAGTGGAGTCGTGCTGAATGGAATGGTCAGGATGTGCATCGTCTTCTATTGGGCTCATGTCTTTCGCTCCTGGAGTTCACCAGCATGCGTCGGAGTCTCCGTTGACTGAGCAAGAGTTCGAAGGCTGTCTTCAGACTCGTCTTGCGGTGGCGCGGAGACCCGTTTGCTGAAGACCCAATAGTTCCACCCTTGATAGAACAGGACAAGGGGCACGGTGATGATGGCCACGACGCTCATGACCTTGAGCGAATAGGAGCTTGACGAAGCGTTTGTGACGGTCAGGTTGTATGCGGAGTTCGTGCTCGAGACCATGACGTTCGAATAGAGATCGACGAAGATGGTGGCAACGGATGCACCGATCGCGGCGATCGATGCCCCAAAGGCCCATCCGGGCATTTTCTGGTCGGCCGCGACGAAGGCTCCTATCGCCGCTAGCGCTGCGAAGATCGCCACGGGATCCGGGAGCACACCTCCGGAGATCACTCGGCTCCAGATGATGAATCCGATCACGGCGAAAACCGAAATCCCGCTCGCGTAACGCGATGCGACGAGTGACCGTGCTCTTAGATCACCTCTGGTCTTGAGGACGAGGAAGTTCGCCCCCGAAGTTAGAGACAACAACAAGAAAGTTATGCCGGTCCAGATCCCGTATGGGGTAAGAAGACCCCAGAAGCTCCCTGTGTACTCGTGATTCTTGTTGATCGGCAACCCGTGTAAGAGGTCTCCCAGAGCGATGCCTATCAGTACCGGAATCAGCGCGCTGCCGATGGCCATCGACCAGGTCCAAGTCGCCTTCCATTTCGGGTCCGACACCTTTCCGCGGAATTCGAACGATACGCCTCTGCCAAACAGTGCGACGAGCAGTAGAACCAGTGCAAGATAGAGCGCGGAGAACATTGTCGCGTACCACGAAGGAAACGCTGCGAAGGTCGCCGCTCCGGCGACGATCAGCCAGACCTCGTTCCCGTCCCAGAACGGCCCGATAGTGTTGATCGCGATGCGGCGCTCGATATCGCTCCTTCCCACCACCGTGTGCAGCACTCCTACGCCGAAGTCGAATCCTTCGAGAACGAAGAAGCCGCACCAGAAAAATGCGATGATGATGAACCAGATCGTGTGTAGCGACATGTCTGCTCCTAATAAACGAGCTCCGGCTCTTCCTGCTCGGCTGCCTCTTGTGCCTCTTCGGCCTCCAGGTCCTTTCGCCCATAGCGGATCATCAAAAAGGCCGCGACCACTCCCAACAACAGATAAGAGCCGTAGAAGACGATCAGGCTTATCCAAACATCTGTCGAGCTGACCGAGGGTGATATACCGTTGCTCGTCTTCATGAGCCCTTGAACGATCCAGGGTTGTCTTCCACTCTCGGTCAAGAGCCAGCCGGCAGTGTTCATGAAGAACGGAGTGATGACCGCCCAAATTGCGATGAAGAGAAACCATTTGGATCTGTCGAGTTTCCGGCGCCGGAGCAGCCACGCTCCCCATAGCGCGAGCAGAAGGACTAGTGATCCCAGGTACGCCATGACGCGCATCGACCAGTACTGGATGAATACGTTCGGCACGTAGTAGCCGGGGCCGTACTTCTGCACATATTCGGCTTGCAGCTGGTTCAAGCCCTGGACGGTTCCGTTGGGCGAGTTCGTTGCCAAAATCGACAGGAGGTCCGGCACCTCGAGGATCTGGGTCGGCGTCTGGTCGTTGTTGCCGCCCCCGATCTGGAACAACGAGAAAGAGCAACGGGTACACGTGTTCCACTGCGCCTCGGCCGCGGCGATCTTCATCGGTTGGTATTTGTCCTCGACGACTCCGAGCTCACTTCCTACGAAGAGGATCAGCACCATCACCGGGAGCAGTACGACCAACGCGACTGTGGCGGTTCGGTGAAAGGCCGTCACGTTCCGTTGCTTTTTGAGATGCCACGCCGAGACCGCCAGGACGATCAGCGACCCGGTGACCAGGGATGCGAGAATGACGTGGACATATCCCCAGAGGAACACGGGATTGGTGAAAAGCGCGCCGATGTTGTTGAGCTGAGCGACGTTCTTGGTCGTGTTGATGGTGTATCCAACCGGATGCTGCATCCACGAGTTCGCGGCCATGATGAAAGCCGCGGAGAGCAGGCTTCCGAGGGAAACCAACCAAATGCACATGAGATGAACCCGTCTTGAGAGGCGGTCCCATCCGAATATCCACAACCCCAGGAAT
This sequence comes from Acidimicrobiales bacterium, assembly GCA_035622235.1. Taxonomy (GTDB): domain Bacteria; phylum Actinomycetota; class Acidimicrobiia; order Acidimicrobiales; family UBA8190; genus DASPVS01. The sequence goes on from DASPVS010000563.1 coordinate 8,926, forward strand.
GTGGACTCGAGGAAGAAGGCCGCGAGCCCCTCCATAGCCAGCGGGCCGCCGAACACGTCGCCCACGAATCGTGAGTAGGCCGACCAGTTCATGCCGAATTCGAATTCCTGCACCAACCCGGTGACCACGCCGACTGCGACGCTGATGAGCAGCAGCGTTCCGAAGAAACGCGTTACCTGTTTGTATTCCTGCGTCGGATGTCTGTACCAGGACGTCTCGAGGACAGCGACGATGAAGGCGAGCCCGATCGTGACAGGTACGAAAAAGAAGTGGAAGATGGATGTCGACGCGAACTGGACGCGAGATAGGTCCACGCTGACCGCCGCGAGCAACATCGCCGTCCTCCCGGTTCCGTCCCTCCCCGCGCCGTCTCGAGCGTACCTGATGACACCGGCCGCGGCACTGTTGCTTCAGAGGGTTGAGCTTCGGAAAGACTTAAGGCCGGATTGGATGAGTGGACGGGTGTACGAGTGGACGAGTGGACGATTGGACGAGTGGACGATTACCGCCCCGGATGTTCTCCGCGACGTCGAGGCCCGACTTCGAAAAGCTGGTTGCATCGCAGCAGAAGAGGAAGCGGCTGAGCTCGCTCAAGTTGCGAATGGTGACCTGGCGCTCCTCTCCGTGCTCGTGGAGAGACGCTGTGAGGGCGAACCTTTGGCCTGGCTAACGGGGAGCGTTAGATTCTGTGGGGAGAAAGTGCTCGTAAACAGAGGCGTGT
>DASPVS010000564.1:0-4845 GCA_035622235.1 Acidimicrobiales bacterium
GCCGGGAGTACGGCATCGGCGCCCAGATCCTCGTGGACTTGAAGGTGACCACGATGAGACTCATGACCAACAATCCTCAGAAGTACGGAGGTTTGGAGGGTTTCGGCCTCGACATTGTCGAGCGAGTCCCGCTCACCACACACGTGAATCCGGAGAACGTCAAGTATCTGACGACGAAACAGCAAAGGCTGGGTCACCTTCTCGAGGGGCTCGATGACGTCCTCTGACAAGACTGTCCTCGCACAGGGGACCGTGGAGCGATATGAGGCTCAAGTCGGCTCGTCGGTGCAGGGCGAGAGCGAGCCCGGCGAGCCAACTCCGTTCAGAGTGACCTTCGTGTGCGCGAAGTTCAACGGTGGCATCACCGACCGACTGCTTCGTGCGGCAATCGCAGTTCTTACCGAGCGCGGGGTGGAGCGGGATTCGATCGGACTCGTATGGGTCCCGGGGGCCTTCGAGATACCTTCTGTCGCGAAGCTGCTCGCGATGTCGGGAGAACACGACGTGATAGTTGCGCTCGGGGCGGTGATCCGCGGTGGGACACCCCACTTCGATTTCGTGGCGGGCGAATGCGCAGCCGGTCTTCAGCGCGCAGCGCTCGACACAGGCGTTCCGGTCGTGTTCGGGGTTCTCACCACCGACACCGTGGAGCAGGCGCTCGAACGGTCCGGAGAGGGCGAAGACAACAAAGGTCGTGAGGCCGCAGTCACCGCTCTGGAGATGGCGAGCCTCTTCAGCCGGCTCGGGGCAGTCACAGGGCGCATGAGCGCTTCGACGGCAAGGGCTGCCGCACGGTGAGGGTCTCGCTGGATCAGCGAACGAAACCGACGAGATCGGGCATACGCATACGTAGAGTGCGCATACGGAGAGCGTGCACAGAGAGCGTGCGTATACAGAGAGCGGACACACAGGGAAGATCTGCATGCTGAGACTGGTGCTTCCAAAGGGCTCCCTTGAAAAGGCGACGCTCGAATTGTTCGCGGCCGCCGACCTGGCCGTGTCACGCTCCTCACAGGTCGACTACCGCGCATCGGTCGACGATCCCCGGATAGAGAGTGTCCGCATTCTCCGACCCCAGGAAATTCCCAACTATGTGGCAGACGGATCGCTCTTCGACCTTGGTATCACCGGACGAGACTGGATCGAAGAGACGGGCGCCGAAGTGGTTTCGTTGGGAGAGCTCGAGTATTCCAAGGTGTCGTCAAACCCCGTCAGAGTCGTTCTAGCCGTGGGAAAGGATTCACCCGTTCGTTCGGTCGAAGACCTGCCCACGGGAGCGCGCGTTTCCACCGAGTACCCCGAGCTGACACGCCGGTATCTCGAAAAGCGGGGGGTTCACGCAGACGTGCAGCTGTCCTATGGGGCGACGGAGGCGAAGGTCCCGGATATAGCGGACGCTGTCGTGGAGATAACAGAGACAGGGCGTGCACTTGACGCAGCCGGTCTGAGAATCCTCGAAACGCTTCTCGTATCGCGGACCGAGCTGATCGCCAATCCGGTCGCAGCCTCTGATCCCGCGAAACGTCATGCTATGCAGCAGTTGCTGACACTCCTGCAGGGCGCGCTCGAGGCTCGGGGGAAGGTGCTCGTGAAGCTCAACGTCGCGAGCGATCGCCTCGACGAAGTGATCGCTGCGCTTCCGTCGTTGAAAGCCCCCACGATCTCTCAACTGTCCGGGGACGGGGGCTTCGCAGTCGAGACTGTCGTCTTGAAATCTGAAGTGAACGTTCTCATCCCGGAACTGAAGGACAAGGGCGCGACCGACATAATCGAGTTGGCGCTGTCCAAGATCGTCCACTGACCGCCTGTCGAAGGTCGTCCAGTGAACGTCTGTCCAAGATCGTCCACTGAGCACGTGAAAGGAGCGTCGCACGTGTCCTCACGAGGGATGGAAGTTCCTCAAACCGGAATCGTGTCCCTCTTCGACGAGCCCAAAGGCCTCGGCGAGATCCAAGCCGACGACGGTGTCGGATACCCGTTCCACTGCACTTCCATAGCCGACGGGACTCGACAGATCGCGCAAGGCACGCGAGTGGTATTCGTCCCTAAGGCGGGCCATCTCGGCCGGATAGAGGCCTGCGGAATTACAAAATGCTGATCAGGGATCAGCTCTCGCCACTCGAAGTCGGCGACTCCGATTCGGCTGCTCCGTGAATTTTCACGAATGCAAGCCGGATCTGTGAAAGCGCTTCTTTCAGGGAGTCCTCTGCCTCGCCGAGGCGCCCGGCCAGACCCTCTACCAGGATGCCGAAGGCATCAACCGCAAGACGCGCCGGTTCCAGCTTCGGTGGTTTGCTCGAGAGGTGGATCGCGGCGAGCTCGAAGAGTCCGTAAGCGTGGTTGGCCACGATGATCTCCGCGGGCGCATCCAGCATCTCCTGACGAAGTTGTTCGAGCATCGCCGCAGCTTCCTCGCGAGAGGCTTCGTCACCCGGACTTCCCGGACTTACCGGACTTCCCGGATGCCCCGGATGGCTCGGAGGTGCGGACGGAGGCCGCGAAGGAGAGGCGGAAGGAGGTACGGAACCCGATCCGGTGTCCGGGATGGGCCTCGCAGAGCCTCCCGCGTCACCCGCGGGACGCACCGGGCGCTCACCATCAGGTGTCCAGAGGCTACCCACCCCTGGTAGCCTAGGGTGTTGATTGACAACAAGAAGCGGGGTCGCGCCTAGGGCGCCCCCCACCCGACCACCAGCGGTGCGTCGGGTCGTCGGGTTTCCCTTCGCACACGGTTGCGAGTGTGGCTGCGCTTCGTTCAGGGCTCGAGGGAGCTCAACTCGAACAGGAGGGATGCCGCATCGCGACGACCACGGCTGCCAGCGAAACCAGGATCAACGACCGCATTCGCGCACGAGAAGTGCGATTGGTGGACCCCGAGGGACAGCAGTTGGGGATCAAAGCCCTTCCTGAGGCGCTCGCTATCGCCCGCCAATTAGACCTGGACCTCGTCGAGGTAGCGCCACAAGCAAACCCCCCGGTTGCCCGCATCATGGACTATGGCAAGTTCAAGTTCGATGCGGCGCAGAGGGCGAAGGAGTCACGGCGCAAGACGACGAGCGTCGGGATCAAGGAGATGAAGTACAGGCCGAAGATCGGGCCCGGGGACTTCGAAACCAAGACCCGAAAGGTCCTCAAGTTCTTGAACGAGGGGCACAAGGTCAAGGTCACGATCATGTTCAGGGGTCGGGAAGTTTTTCACCCGGAGCTTGGCAGGCGGATCCTCGATCAAGTCGCAGAACAGGTCGACGGCACGGCTCGGGTAGAGACAGAGGCGCGGCTTGACGGCCGGAACATGGTGATGGTCCTGGCACCTGACAAGCGTGCTCGGCAGTCAGCTGCTGCTCGAGCTGGACATGACGAGAACGCCGAAGGCGGACAAAGCAACGCCGAGGGCAGGCAGAGCAATGCGGAAGGTAGGCAGAGCAGCGCCGAAGGCGGACAGAGCAGCGCCGAAGGCAGAGAGAACGGCGACGGCATTGGGAGCGGCGGCGGCAGTGATGTGGAGACGAGTGGTGCAGTTGGGGGCCCGGTGAACCGCGAAGAGCAGGGAGCTCCGGTGGCCGTCCGAGCCGAGGGTTCGGCAGTGGGCGGTCAAGCGGGGGACGGAGGGAGTTGATGTGCCGAAGATGAAGACCGACAGGGGTGCCGCGAAAAGGTTCAAGGTGACCGCCACCGGCCGATTGCGACGACGCAAGGCGTTCCGGTCCCACCTGCTGGAGAAGAAGCCGACAACGCGTACGCGCCGTCTCGCTCGTGAAACGGATGTGGATCCCGCCGACATGCGCCAAGTGCGGAGGATGCTCGGCCGATAGGAAGCGTAGGAGCGCGCTCGGTCGTTCCGACAGGGCTGAGACCCGAGGAGACTGAGACCCGAGGAGACTGAGAATCGTCTCCCGGTGGGGAATCGGACGAGGCTCGTCCGGATCGAAATCGGTTCAGGTCGACCACGTGGCGCTCCGACAAAAGTTTTTTACCGAAGTAGTCTCAGAAAGGAGCTGGCCATGGCCAGGGTCAAGCGCGCGGTCCACGGTCGAAAGTCGCGTCGCGCCGTACTCGAGCAGGCCGAAGGTTATTACGGCAATCGGAGTCGGTCGTTCAGGTCCGCGAACGAAGCGGTCATGCACTCGCTGCAGTACGCATACCGTGATCGACGCGCACGCAAGGGTGATTTTCGCCGCCTGTGGATCCAGCGGATCAACGCCGCAGCCAGACAGAATGGCACGAGCTATAGCCGGCTGATCGCAGGTCTCAGGCGAGCGGAGGTCGAAGTGGATCGCAAGGTACTCGCGGACCTCGCCGTTACCGATCCCGACGCCTTTTCCAAGCTCGTAACCGTCGCATCGTCCGCGAACGAGGAAGAAAAGGCGGGGGCGAGCTCCTGACTCAACCTCTGGGCCTGCGCCATCAGCGCGTCCAGCGGGTTAGGCGCCTGCTCAACAGGAGCAGCGTACGGCGCGCAGAAAAGGCGTTCGTAGTCGAGAGCGCCACCCTGTTGTCGGCTGCGATCGACGCAGGAGCCGAGGTGGAGGTCGTTTACGTCGACAACGCCTCGCGCCCGCTGCCGCCGGCGGCCGACGATGCCCTCGATCGCGCGTACGACGCAGGAGCTCGGATATTCGACCTCGCACCCGGAGTCATCGAGAAGCTGGGCGGAACGGTTTCACCACAGCCGATTCTTGCAATCGTGCACACCCCCGCATACTCGCTCGATGACCTGAAGAGCCAGCAGGACCTGAAGAGCGCGGCATCGTTCGTGGTCGTTTGTGCCGACCTGCGCGATCCCGGCAACGCTGGGACCGTCATCCGAAGTGCGGATGCAGCGGGAGCTGATGCGGTCGTTTTCTG
>DASPVS010000565.1:0-4035 GCA_035622235.1 Acidimicrobiales bacterium
CTCTTGCGTTCTCACGCTCCGTGCCCCACGCCCTGCTCTTTTGGAGCCTTGGCGAGTCCCCTGATGAAGTGCCGGTACATGACTCGCAGGACATATCCCAGCACGACCCCGGTTCCTCGAACGGGCTCGTCGTAGCTGGACGACCAGGTGATCCTCGTCCCACCTCCGAACGGTTCGAGATACACGTCCGCTCGGTAGTTGCGAACGGGGAACCCTCCGCTCAGGACGGTGTAGGCCAAGTGCGAGGGGGGGTCCCATGCGAGGACCTGTTCCCGGCTTCCCCCTGGTCCGAATTTGAAGCATCGAATTGCTCCCACGCCGTCAGGAGCGGGATCACCTTCTCGCTCCAGGAAGGACTTGGAGAGGAACGTCCACTGCGCCCATCGGGCGGCCTCACCGACAAACGGCCAAACCTGTTGCGGGGGCGCATCACACGTTCCCGACTCCGAGACCGACCACTTGCCGGCATCGGTCATTTTTCGAATCGCTCCTTCAACGCGTCGAGGCTTCCCTGGTACGTCTGTTCCATGACCTCGGTGAGGTTGTCGGGTTTGACGTCGACCTCCCAGGTGACGAACGAGCCCGTGCCCGACGGCTGGACCTTGATGGTCGCCCTGTGATGATCCAGGCTCAGGGAACCCCCGACGATTCCGTAGGTGATGGAACGGGCTTCCTCGTCACGGTCGTAAAGGCGTTCGACGATCTCCATCCCCAACATGGAAATCGTCCGATCGTCCCCTTTCACGGTGCACGCGTCGAGCCCCGGCATCCAGTCCGCAATCCCCCCGAAGTTTCCGACGAGCTCCCACACCTTTTCCGGGCTCGCTTCGATGTCGATCTCGGCTTTTGCGCTTCCCATGTCACTCCCATTGCGGTTGGTAGATCGGGTTGTTTGGTGAGGCCGGTCCAAAGCTCAGGATTGCAGATCGAGGACAGCCTCGCCCAAGATCTCCAATTCCTTGCGCCAATCCATGGGCGGACGAACGGGACGGACCACGAACTTCGAGAATCCGACGTCGATGAAGCGTTCGAGCATTTCGCGTAAAGCGGTGAGACCCACCGGGATCGTCGAGGGGTCGAGTGGTCGACGGGGGGTTCCGAGCCGGCCGACCACTTCCGGGGGAAGGGGGTTCTCTGCGTATGCGATGCTCACGCCGAAATGCTCGGGAGAGATCGCCCTTCCAGCCTCCTGCGCGTGACGTTCGACCTCAGACCTACCGGTCGCGGCTTGCTCTGGTGTGCAAGCGCTCGGCAGCCATCCGTCCGACAGCATGCCGGCGCGGCGCAATGCGCTCGGTGCACTGCCCCCGAGCCACACCTCGAGTGGGTTCTGAAGGGGTTTCGGCTCGAGCGTCACCTCTTGGAAGTTCCATCTCGCACCGGTGTGCGACACATTGTCCTCGCTCCACAGGCGCCTGAGCAGAGGAAGCAGCTCGTCCACTTCGCTGCCACGTCCCGATTCCGACACCCCGAGGGTGCCGAGCTCGATCGGGCGGTTTATCCCGAGTACCGCGGTCACGAGCAACCTTCCCCCGGACAGCCTGTCGAGAGTCGCCAACTCCTTGGCAAAGCGAACGGGGTTGCGTCCGGGCAGAACGATCGTCGTCCCGAGCTTGAGCTTCGTTACCCGCCCCGCAGCGAACGCAAGGCCGGTCAGTGGATCGGTCGCAGGTGCGCTCAGGATCTCAGGAAGCCAAAGTGAGTCGTAACCGAGGTCCTCCAGATCTTCCGCGACCTGACCGAGGTCGTCTCCCCGCGTTCCGAGTCCTGCCCCCACTCCGATGCGAACCTTCATGTCACCACCTCTTCGTCCTCTTCGTCACGGCCACAGACGTCAAGGTAGCGTCCTCTCTCGCGGCGATCGATCGCCGGGAAATCACAGGAGACGGACGATGAAGCCACGGGACGCGGCCGAGAAGACGGCCGGACGGATAGGAGATCTGCCAGCACAGTTCATGTTGGACTCGGAAACCTACACTCAGTCGTCGGACCTGGGTTTCGAGGGGATCGACTTCTACTTCACCGGCCGCGGTGGAGCTCTCGGGTCCGTAGACGGCAACGTAGTGGCTGCGGCGTTCGTCTTTTTCAACCCGCAGACGGTGTGTGAGTCGTGGAAGCGCGGAACGGCAGTGATCGCCCCCGACAAAGCTGCGCATACTTTCGCCTCGTTTTGCCACAGCTGGGCGCGCGACCATCTGGCAGACGAGTCCGAGAATGGCAGGATCGACTATGCGCGTATCGCAGAGCTCACCGGAAAAGTGATCTCCAACGCCGATGCGGCGGGCGCTCCCGTATTCGCGGGGTGGAGAGCCCTTCCCGAGCCGGACGACTCGAAAGAGCTCGCATTGCATCGGTTGAACGCACTGCGCGAGCTGCGCGGGGCTCTGCACGGCGCATCCGTCATTACCCACGGTCTCAGGCCGGTAGAGGCCCTCATGGTGAAGACGCCCTTCATGGCCGCGTTGTTCGGCTGGAACGAGGATCTCCCGGATGCAGAACAATTTCGTTCCCGGTGGGAAGCAGCGGAGTCCTCGACCAACGAGATGATGGGCCGCGCCCTGTCCGTCCTCGATTCCGACGAGCTCGACGAGCTGGTCCTGCTTTTGCGTGGCGTCGCTTTCAGCTGACAGCGTCCACACTCAGCGGGCGTCAGCCGAGCCTCAACTGCCTTCCGCCAGTAGCTCCTTCACCTCGGCGATCGTCGAGCCTGGATGAGGGACGACCCGCGATGAGGTCCTCAGGTCGTCTGGGGGTACTCGCGCGCCTTTCGTGCGAACCTCATCGATGAGGGCGTCCAGCGCTTTGGTGAAACCCTGCTCGTCCCCGCTGTCGAGCGCACTCGCGAGCGCGTCGTCGTACTTCTCAAGATCCGGGACACAAGCGTCCGGCATGTCGTAACGACCCTCTCCGAGGATGCGGACGATCACGAAGCACCACCTCCGGGGCCCTGCGTTGCCGAATCGGGGTTGTTGTCGTCTTGGTCGGCGGTACCGGTTGCCTCACCGCCGTTGCTGCTCGACGGCAACTCCGCCGCGCCTGCGCCTGCGCCCGCACCCAGCTGGGCCTTCAACGCCGCGAGCTCACTGTCGACCTGCCCCTCTTGTCCGACCTGGTCGAGTTGTCGCTGGATATCGTCGCCGCCGGTCCCAAGTGCGTCCGGTAGCGCACCCGTGTCCAAGAGCTCGTCGATTGCCCCGGCCCGAGCCTGCATCTGGTCGATCTTGTCCTGGGCGCGCTGCAGGGTCATTCCCGCATCGGTCATCGATTCGGAGATGCCCGACACCGCCTCGCCGATGTTCGCCTGGGCCTGCGACGCCGTGTAGGTCGCCTTGAGCGTTTCCTTCTTGGTACGGAAGGCGTCTATTTGGGTCTGGAGGCGTTGCGCGGTGGTTTCGAGTTGCTGCTGCTGCGCGTCCACCTGTTGGTGTTGGGTGCCGAGGCCCTGGAGTTGGTCCGCGAGCGCAGCACGCCGAGAGAGGGCCTCACGGGCCAAGGCCTCGTTGTTCTGCGCCAGCGCCTGCTTTGCCTGGCCCTGCAGCTTGTCGGCTTGAGACTGAAGTTGGCTTGCTTGCAGCTCGAGTCGCTTCTTGGCAGTCGCGACGTCCGCAAGAGCCCGACGTACCTTTTGGAGGTTCTCGACCTGTTTCTCGTAAGACAGGTCGAGCATGTCGTTCGGGTTCTCGGCCTTGTCGAGGGCCTTGTTGGCCTTGGACTGCACAATGGCCGAGAGCCGTTTCATCACGCTCATGGTGCACGCGCCTTTCTTTTGGTGCCCCAAAGATCACAGCATGCCGGAGCATCTCCAAGCATGTCAGCACACAGCATGTCAGCTCCGGCGTGTCGGGTTGCCCGCTCGGGGTGTCGGGTTGCCACGGGTCGCCGGCTCCGGTGTCGGGTTGTCGGCATCTGCGTGTCCGGGTTGCCGGCTCCGGTGTCGGGTTGCCGGCTCCGGTGTCGGGTTGCCGGCTCTGGCGTTTGGTGTTGCCAGTTCCGGCGTCTGGTGTTGCCAGCTCTGCGCATCGGCATCTCGGCGAA
>DASPVS010000566.1:0-3719 GCA_035622235.1 Acidimicrobiales bacterium
ACTTCGCGGAACGGGCGACGCTGCTTCTCCCGCCTCGACTGCGCCAGCTGCATCACCGTCCTGAGTCTGGCCGATCGACACACACCGACGCGTGCCCCGACAAAAACCGAACTCGCCACGACCCGACAAAACCGAACTCGCAACCGAGCCGCCAGACCAACGTCGCAATTGAGCAATTGAGTCATAATTGATGAGTCGTAATTGAACAGAGGCTTTAGGAGACCGACCCAGTGAAGCCTTCGCTGCGTGGATATGCCGCCGCCGTGCTCGAGGATTCCCTCGCCGCGGGGAGGCTCGAACAGGTCGCCGACGAGATGGCCCAGGTCGTGGACTTCGTCAACAGGACAACCAACCTGTTCAGCGCGCTCACCGATGTTGCGGTTCCCGACGACGCGCGGAGAGACGTGTTGCGTGACCTGCTACAGGAGAGAGTGACCTCCGAGACACTGCGCATGGTGCTCCGCGCGACCAACGACGAGAGGGCACCGGAATTCCCCGTCGCGCTCGGAGAGTTGAGCGAATTGGCTCGCAAGTTCGCCATCGAGAGCGCCAGCGGCCAGGTTCCCGACACGCTCGTCGAAGGGGCGGTCGTCGGGCGTCAGTTTGGCGTCGGCTACGCGACGGCGGTGCTCGAATCGGTGGGTACCATCGCCGACCTGGAGGAGATCGAGGACCAGCTTTTCCGTTTCGCGCGCATCGTCGAGGCGAGCCCGCCTCTTCGCAACGCACTAGCGGATCCCAACCGCTCGATCACCGAACGTCGCGACCTGGTGAGCGGCCTTCTCGGTGGCAAGGTCCTCCCGGCGACCGTCCGGCTCGCGCGCGGCGCCTTGCACGCCAGAGTGAGAGATCCGGTCAAAGCCTTAGACTCGATGGTGGACGAGGCGGCGAGAGCACGAGGTTGGCGAGTGGCCCGAGTCCGCTCGGCACGTGAGATCGACGAGCGTGAGCGTGAACAACTCTCCTCTGCGATCGAGCGGGTCACCGGCACACGGGTCGAGTTGCAGGTGACCGACGATCCGGGCCTGCTCGGCGGCGCCGTCGTCGAAGTGGGCGATCTGCTTGTAGACGCCAGCGCAAAGCACCGTTTGGACCAATTGGAAGAACACCTCCTCGGACCCGAGGGGGACAGACGAGGAGCGAGCCAAACATGGCAGAGCTGACCATCGACGCGCCCGAGATCGCTGCCGCGTTGCAGCGACACGTCGCCGAGTACACGCCGGAGGTCGCCACCCAAGAGGTGGGACGGGTCGTAGAGGTCGGAGACGGGATCGCGCGCGTCTCGGGGCTACCGCACGCCGCGGTCAACGAGTTGCTCGAGTTCGAGGACGGGACCGTGGGCCTCGCTCTCAACCTCGACGAGGAGACGATCGGCGCCGTCGTCCTGGGCGATGACACCGGGCTCGAAGAGGAGCAGATCGTAAAGGCGACGGGGCGCATTCTCTCGGTCCCGGTAGGGGATTCGCTTCTCGGCCGAGTCGTGAACCCGTTAGGTGAGCCGGTCGACGGCAAGGGCCCGATCGTCCCCGACGAGCTGCGCCGGCTCGAGGTCCAGGCGCCGGGCATCGTCGACCGTCAGCCGGTGAAGGAACCGCTTCAAACGGGCATAAAGGCGATCGACTCGATGACCCCGATCGGGCGAGGGCAGCGCGAGCTCATCATCGGCGACCGCAAGACGGGGAAGACGACAGTCGCGGTCGACACGATCATCAACCAGAAGGGGCAGGGGGTGAAGTGCATCTATGTCGCGATCGGACAGAAAGGCACTTCGGTCGCGCAAACGGTCGCAACGCTCGATTCGTACGGGGCTCTCGAGTACACCGTCGTGGTCGCGGCTCCCGCGTCGGAGTCGGCGCCGTTCAAATATCTCGCGCCCTACGCAGGGTGCGCGATGGGTCAGCACTGGATGGATCGCGGCGATCACGCGTTGATCGTCTACGACGACCTGTCGAAGCAAGCCGAGGCCTACCGCCAGCTCTCGCTCCTGCTCAGGCGCCCACCGGGCCGGGAGGCCTATCCGGGAGACGTCTTCTACCTGCACAGCCGCCTACTCGAGCGCGCGGCGAAGCTCTCTGACGCGCGTGGTGGGGGTTCGCTCACGGCGCTGCCGATCATCGAGACCAAGGGCGGTGACGTGTCCGCTTACATACCGACGAATGTGATCTCGATCACCGACGGGCAGATCTACCTCGAGTCCGAGCTCTTCTACGCCGGCGTCAGGCCCGCGATAAACGTCGGCATCTCGGTCTCGCGCGTCGGCGGTGCCGCACAAGTGAAGGCGATGAGGTCGGTTTCGGGGACGCTCAAGATCGACCTTGCGCAGTTCCGCGAGCTCGAGTCGTTCGCCACGTTCGGATCGGAGCTCGACAAGGTCTCACAGGCGCAGCTCGATCGCGGTTACCGACTGACCGAGCTGCTGAAGCAACCTCAGAACGCACCGATGCCCGTCGAGGAACAGGTGATCGTGATCTACGCCGGGTCGAAGGGATGGGTCGACGACGTTCCGGTCTCAGAGGTGAGGCGGTTCGAGGCCGAGATGCTCGTCTTCATGCGTACGAACCACCCCGACCTGCTGAAGTCGATTCGCGACACCGGCACTCTGCCGGAAGAGGGCGAGCTCACCAAGGCGCTCGAGGCTTTCAAGAACACATTCGACACGGGCAAGGACTGAAGGACCGACAGTGGCAGGAGGCCAGGAGCGGGTCCTAAGACGCAGGATCCGCAGCGTACAGGCGACCCAGAAGCTCACGCGAGCGATGGAGCTGATCGCAGCGTCGCAGATTGTCCGCTCACAGTCGCGGATCACAGCCGCCGCGCCCTACCAGGCCGGGATCGCGGACGTGCTCGCGGAGTCGGCGCACGACGCAGGAGACATCGCGGGAAAGCTCCTCGGAGTCCCCGAGTCTCCGGAGCGGATCCTCGTGCTCGCCCTTGTGGCCGACAGGGGACTGGCGGGCGGGTACAGCGTGAACGTGCTGAGGATGGTGGAGCGTCTCCTGCGCGCGAGCGAACCAGGTCGGTCGACGCAGATCGTGGCCGTCGGTCGCAAGGCGCAGTCGTACTTTCGTTTCCGCCGGATCGCCGTCGAAACGGCGTTCGTCGGGTTCACCGAAAGACCTACTTTCGAAGACGCGAGGCGGATCGCCGCCTTCGTGACTCCTCAGTTCCAGAGGGGTGAAGTCGACCAGGTGTTGATCGTCTCCACCCGCTTTCTCTCAGCGGGGCGCCAAGTCGTGGAAACGCGCCAGATCCTGCCGCTCCCCGAACCGTCGGGGGAGGAGACGGCCGACGTGCACGACGCAACCGGCGGGGCTGCACTGTCAGCTGCGTCGGCGGCGGGACAAGGCACAGCACAAGGCGCCGGTTCCGGCTCAGACGGATTCGCGGAGTTCGAGCCGAGCTCGGAGGAGGTCCTCCAGCAGCTCGTCCCGCGATACACCGAGGCAGCGGTGTTCGGAGCGCTGCTCGAAGCCGCCGCATCCGAGCACACGGCGCGCCAGCGCGCGATGGCGGCTGCGACCGACAACGCCGAAGAGCTGGTGAAGACGCTCACCCGCGTGATGAACCGGGCGAGGCAGGACGCAATCACCACCGAGATCATGGAGATCGTGGGCGGCGCGGAGGCGTTGCGCCAAGCCGCAGAAGCAGAGGAGATCTGAGATGACCACCACCACAGTCGAGGCGACCGCTACCGAGGAGGCGCTTCCCGAGGGGCGAGT
>DASPVS010000567.1:0-4155 GCA_035622235.1 Acidimicrobiales bacterium
TCACTGCAGGATCGATGATGGTTTGCCTGACGACCGCGGCAGGTGCGGCATCGACACCGGCCCCCGTGCCTCAATACATCGTGCAGTTCAGTGCGGTTGCATTGCCACTCTCCACGAACGGGCTCTCGTTCCATTCCACTAGCTGTGTCATCGGCCCTGCCACGAATCCGATCGTGGTCCTGTGTGAGGAGACGGGCACCGTCAAGTTCACGGAAAGCGGCGGTTCAGGGACAGCCACGGTGACGAGCGCCTTGGCCGGAATTAAGTGGAAGTTCACGCTCCACCGCAGCAGCGTGAGTTCGACGGTGTATCAGATGGTCGGCAAGGGCACGGAGACCTCTGGCACATCCCCAATCGTCCGACCCGTCAGGGTTACGGGGACACTCACGGTCACTCCCACTCCCGAGCCGACGTTGCAAGGAACTGAGAACGTCTTCCCGCTGGCGTCCCCGGCCGACTAACAGCCCCGTCAGGCAGTGCTTGCGCGCTTGACCAGCTCGCGTCGTGCCCAAACCGTGACGCTGCGGGTTCCAGCAACGGACCTAGCGGCGGATCAAAGGTCTGGGGATGGGAGGTCGCCGTAGAGCACCCGGGCGCAGGATCACGGGCCAGACGCGTAGTAGACCTTCATTGCACTGTTCAGCCACTCGGCGTAAAGCGAGCTGCCGTAGGCGGCGATGGCAGGGCTGTAGGCGTTGACGCCCACCGACGCCGGGATCGCCGAGACTCCTGACCATGTGGTTACGTCGAGGTCGGCGTATGAGACCCCGCTCTCACCACCTCGCGTCCAGGCCCAATAGAGAGCGCCGTCGTACACGGCAAGCGATGGGCCCGTGCTAAGTCCCGTGCTGAACGGGGTCAGCGAGGGAAGGGTCCAGCCGGTGAGACCGTACAACGAGTACTCGATGCCTTCCGACGATGCCCAGGAGGCGACCAGATACCCTTCGTAACTGGCCAAGGCAGGGCCGGTTGAGTAGTAGCCGAGGGCACTACTTTCGGGGAGGTTCGTCGGGGTCGACCAGCCCGTGCTGGTCAACGCCGAGTAATAGATCGCGTAGGGGGACGACTGGCCGACCCAGCTGAGCCAGAGGGCCCCGTTGAAAGAAGCAAGACCCAGCTCGTTGTACTCCGTCGTCAGCGCGATTGGCACCTCCGTATCCTTGGCCCAGCTCGTGCCGTTAAAGGATGAGTACCAGATGTGGTACGGGCTCGAGTTTCCAATCCACGCCGCGTATAGATCGCCGCCGTATACCGCCAGCGACACCCCCGCAGCAAAGTTGGACACCGCCTTGGAAAGCCTCTTCGGCTTGGCCCACTTCGTGCCGTTAGAAGAGGTCGAATAGTAGATGTCGTACGGGGACGAATGGGACAGCCAAGCCGAATAGAGATCGCCGTTATAAGAGGCGAACCCGAGTCCCTCACCGGTGCTCACTGCGTAGGGAATGTGGGTGGCTCCGCTCCACGCCGCGTCCGCCGGCGCGGACCAGACGGTGAGGATCGTGAGCAGACCCGCTCCTGCCATGAGCACTCTTGTGACAAGTCCTGTCGGACCCCGAGATCGATGACCGCGTCTGATCGTTGGTCGGTTCATGTGGGCCTCTTTTCGCCGCCAGCCGCCCGCCGGTTGGCCTGACCCGAACGTTAGAAGAGCAACAAACGACCGTCCAGGGCTCTATCCGCTCGGAGATAGTGCTGGATTGCTCCCGGCGTGCGCGCCCACAACGACAGAGCCGGGGCGCCACCATGCGCTCAGGATCACAGGCGGCGCGGAGTTATAACGTTGGGTGGCGTCCTAGGACGGGCTACCGACTCTCGCACCTTGTGCGACGTGGCTCGGAGGATCGTCTGAGCAAGTTCAAGCAATCACCGTCAGCGGATTCGTGTGCCGATGATGGTGGAAAGTGTCGGTGAGAGCTGCACTTCGATCGCCCGAAGGGCGGGATGTCCTAGCCAGTAGCGGCGGCATGAATCGTGGACGGAGGAGCCTGGCCGACCAAATGGCACGAAGTCGTCCAGGACCACCATGCCTCCGAGCGAGAGCCAGCCATCGGTGGGATCAAGAGGCGGATCGTCGCCGGGCTCCTTCCCCTTCCCGCCTCCATCGAGCACGAGTAGGTCGAATGGGCCGAAGTCGCGTAACTCATGCCAATCTCCGTGGATGATCCGGACACTGCGTTGTTTAGAGAAGAGCTTCGTAGCAGCGGATGCTCGCGTCGCATCAGCTTCGACGCTCACGTACGACGCAGTTGGCCCCGCCGCATCGATCATCCATGCCAGGCCCACACCACAACCCGTTCCCGTCTCTCCGATTCGACGGCCGGGGAACGCACCCGAGAGAACCGCTAGCAACCTTCCCTGCTCGGGTGCGCAGGAATGATCGAAACCTTGGCCCGTAGCCACCTCGACGGCGGCGTTCACCAACGACGGAAGGTCTTTAAGTGCGGCATAGGCGCTGTTTCCACCACGGGTCATCTCAACAGTATTGCTAATCCCTTTTTGGTCACCTGTTGGCAGACCCCACACGACCGAATCTCCCGGTGGTGCGATAGACCCGCGGAGTTTCATCCAGGCGCGAACCATCCCGGATCGCGCAAGGCCGTGATTGTCGTGCGGGTGGCCTTTTGTGCGAGGTTGCGCGAATCCGGCACGGCGCATACATCGCCCACCGTTTTTGGCAAAAAGGCTCGCGCAGTTTCACGGCCGTGATCGCAGCACGGCGACCTCGGGGAAAGTCTCCGGCGAGCCATAGCCGTTCTCGGCCAGCCACCTGATCGCGATCAAGCTTCGAAACGACCACCATGCGCGGATCAGGCCGAGGTCTACGTCGGTCCCGTAGCCAGCGATGACGTCGTCGAGGTGTTCCTCGTGTGCGAGCGTGAGGGTGGCAAGGTCGTACAACGCATCACCCTGAGACGCCTCGGACCAGTCAATGATGCCGGTGACCTGGTCATCGTCGACGAAGACGTGGGTGATCTGGAGGTCGCCGTGGATGAATACCGGCGTCCAGGGACGGAACACGGTCTCCGCGAGCCGACGGTTCCGCGTGACCACGTCGATGGGCAGGACGTCGTTGGCGATAAGCCAATCGCACTCGTCGGCGAGTCGCGACTCGAGCTCGTCGAGGCTGCGGCCGGGCCGTGGCGGCAACGGCGCGTCGTGCAGCGTCCGTATTGCGGCACCCGCCGCGACCCACGCCGCGGTAGACGCGATCGATGGCTCTTGCAGGCGGCCGAGTGGCCGACCCGGAAGGGCGGCAAGCGCCAGCACCGGAGGTCTGCGCCACAGGATCTTCGGGGTCGGAACCGGTGCCATGGTCATCGCCTCGACCTCGACATCGGTGCGTGACTGGTCAGTGTCGATCTTCAGGAACACGTCGCCGATACGCAAGGTCGCGCGCTCTTTATGGGCGACGAGGACCTCGATCTCTTCCACGCCGACCATCATCGCGGAGACGGCTACCGCCGTCGCAGGATGGGTGTTTGCAGTTTGGCCCTCGACCCTTGCCCGTTAAACGGCTCCGCCGACCCAACCAGAAATGGGGCAGACGCTCGGAGGGCAGCCATACTGACCCGGTGAAGATTCCAGGTCGTCGACTCAGTGCGTTGGGTCTAGGTGTGCTTAGCGTCCTCGTGGCGACTGCAATCGCCCTCTCGCTTGAGACCGCACCGCCGAATGCCGACCAACAGGTGAATGTAGCCGCAAAGAATACTGCGACAGCTTCGAGCTTTTTGGTGGAGATAAGGAGCCTGGTTCGAGGATACGGCGCGTCACAAGGGCATCACGCTCTCATCGCTTATCGCGCACCCGAGGCATTGCAGGTGACAGCTTCGCCCGGTTTCCTCCCTCAATCCGGAGAAGTGAAGATCCTAGGAGGACGTGGATGGCTCTCACTTGACGGAGGTCGGACTTGGAGTCGGCAAGGTTCTGGGTGGGTGAGAGCCAATCGGGGCGACCTGCTTCCGGTGTTGATGAACCAACTGCAGTTACTTAGCGAGATCACCGGCTTCGTGAAGAAAGGAAACGTCTATTCGATCGTTCGCCGAGTGCGAGGCCCAAATGGAAAGCCTTCCTCGCTCGTAAACGGTATCTACGCCACGGTCCGCGGTGAGTTCATCCGTGCATTTCGCATTTCTCTCACGGATGTCGGTTCTCGAT
>DASPVS010000568.1:0-2867 GCA_035622235.1 Acidimicrobiales bacterium
GAGGCGGCCGTGATGAACCGGAACAGCTCCGTTGACAGGACGCGGCGGATCTCGGGTACGTGACCGGGCACGGCCCCACCGGGCAAGTGCTGCTCTATCGTGGCGATCCCTTCACCGAGGACTTGGGGTCGACTCAGAGGACGGGGCGCCGGAAGTCCCGCTTCTGCGATCGAGCGTTGCACGACCTGAACTGCAAGCAGACGTTCGATCGTGACGTTCCATCGGTGGATCTTCACGACCGCATCGGCTCCCGACACAAGGCGTAGCCCGACGACGATGCCAACACCCCGTCGATAGAAGAGAGCGCCCGCCACTGGCTCCAGTTCGTGACGGACGTGATCCTCGATGATTGCCGCAACAACGCGGGGATCAACCGTGCCAAAGATCACGGACTCCAAGTCGGGGTCCCACTCCTCGTGCGACTCCTCGATCAGCTCAACCAGAGAAATCATGGACCGATGATCGCGCTAAGCCCGATCGCAACGCGCCGTGGTCGCGCGCTTCGGACCGATGTAGATCCGAGCTATAACGAAACGTCGAGCGATCCAGCGTGATTCGACGGTCTCTGCCGATACGGGACGGCACGCAACACCGGCAAACCAGGGCGGGTCTGGGCCGTCCGGAGGCCACTCGATTCGAGCGGGCTTGACCCTCACCTTTGGGCAGGGTCCAAGCTTGATTCCGTGGACGACCTACTGCCCATCGGAGAGTTCGCCGAACGCTCCAGCTTGTCCCCGAAACGGCTGCGCTCCTATGCATCCGAGGGCATCCTCGTCCCTGCCGCCATCGACCCGGGAACGGGCTATCGGTATTACTCACCGGGCCAGCTCCATGACGCTCAGGTCATAGCTGCGCTCCGTCAAACCGGGATGCCGCTGGCGGCCATCAGGGGTGTCCTGCGCAACCCATCCCAGGCGAGCATCGACGCCTGGGCATCTCGGCTTGACAAAGACACCGCGGACCGTCAGCGCGCCCTCGCTCTGGCCCGTTCGCTGTTGGCGGGAACGGAGCCAGATCAAACCATCGTCCGAGAATCGAGAGAGGCGACCATGACGACGCTCATAACAGCTGGGCTCGCGGAGACGGGACCCGTGCGCCCGAACAACGAGGATGCCATTGTCCATACCGATCGGCTTGCCGTGGTGGCCGACGGCATGGGCGGCCTCCCAGGCGGGGAAATCGCTTCAAACGCCACCACAGGAATTCTCCAGGCGGCTTTCACGGGGCGATCATCGGACGAACTGGAGGCAGCGATTCGCTCCGCCAACTGGACGATCTGGGCGCGAGCTCGTGAAAATTCCGAGCTAGAAGGTATGGGCACTACGGTCTGTGCTGCAGGGCTCCTCGAAGATGGCCGCCTCGCAGTAGCAAACGTAGGCGACAGCCGTGCCTATCTGTGGCACAGCGGCGAGTTGCGGCAACTCACACAGGACCACACCATCACCGCGGACCTCGTCCTTCGGGGCGAACTACCTGAACAGGAGGTCCGGCAGCACCCTCATTACGGGATACTTACGCGCGCTCTCGGCGTAGCCCCAGATGTTGAAATCGACAGTATGTGTTATGAAGTCGTGTCGGCTGACCGCATTGTGCTCTGTAGTGACGGGCTCTTCAACGAAGTGACCACCGCAGAAATCGAGGCGGCGGTTGCGACAGAGGAAGCGCCATCGGGCATCGCTGCGCGGCTTGTCGAGTTAGCCCTGGCCTATGGCGGGAATGACAACGTGTCTGTGGTTGTCGCCGAAGTGGCGGCATAAGGAGACCATCCCGGACGTGCCGCTTGCAGTAACCAGCCCGGATCGTTGATCCGTTCGATATCTCAAGACCATGTCGTTACAGCTCGGGTCGACATCAATCCCAAGTGCGCGACCACGGGACTTACGGCGCGGTCATTACATGAGCGAGTCGTCCATCTCGCCGACAGTTGGAAGTATCAATCGCACCCCATCATCTCTTCCGAAATGATGGGGTGCGATTGGGGCGACCAGGCCTTATCCGAACGGACCCGACCAGCGAGCCGCTGCGAGAGTTCCTGTCCTGTTGCAGTGTGCAACCAGAGCCGCCGATGACGGTCTCAGGACGAGCGGGTTGAGGTAGTCACCCCCACCCATAAAGGAGCCCCCACCGATCGAGCCACCGGTCCACGCGAGGGTGGACGTGGCCGACGTGTAGGTGCCAACTGGTAGGGAGAGATTCAGCGAGGGATTGATCAGCACCCCGTGCTTTCCTGTCCAAGCAATCGACCCCACCATTGGTGGCGCCGTTCCGTTCGGCACCAGCCGAGCGTTGCAGTTGTTGTCTGGAAGAGCGACAGTGCTTGTCAACGAAAGCGTTCCGAACGCGATCACGTTGGGCGTGCTTACGCAGTGATGGAGGACGCCCGTGATCGTGACTGTGGGATTCACAGCATTGTTTCCATTCTTACTCAATGCGGGAGCGAAGCTAATTGTCCCGACGCCGCCGGAACAGTTGAATGGACCCGCCAGAGTGATCGGTCCAACAACCCCCCCAGCATTAGCGACACTTGGAACCGCGATAAAAAGCGCCCCAAATGCCAGGGTCAGTGAAGATGTTGCCAAGCCGAGTTTGCGAACCATACTTACCTCCTAGGATTGCCGCCGGGCGACGTTCTGAGATCTCCTCCTCTTCCCGATCCCTTCCGCCACGCTCAGCCGCTTTGTGTCTGACGAAAAGTGTTTGACCCCCTCTCGTTCATTGCACCGTCGAATTACCTGGCGCGAGTCCTGTCACACACTACGAGCGAGTTTCAAAACAGGACTGGACCCCTCACGACCTTGTCCGCGACAGCCCTCCCGTCAGGCGCGGTACCTGGTTGCTATGGCATTCTGCTAACGAACACGGGTGGC
>DASPVS010000569.1:0-3446 GCA_035622235.1 Acidimicrobiales bacterium
TCGTAGTCGGAGACGTCGTGGTCGGAGACGTCGTGGTCGGAGACGTCGTGGTCGGAGACGTCGTGGTCGGAGACGTCGTGGTCGGAGACGTCGTGGGCGGAGATGGCCGGCGCTTGACCGCCGGTTGACCGCCGGTTGATGCGGGCGTGGTTTGGTTGATGTCCGATAACCGCTAGTTCCGGCGCTTCGGACGTGCCAGGGTGTGTCCGTGGAACTCGACCCGGAGGTCTGTCAAAGAGCCGTCGCCGGCAAAGACGCCAGATTCGACGGCGTTTTCTACAGCGCCGTGGTCACCACAGGCATCTATTGCCGGCCAAGTTGTCCTGCGCTTCCCAAGCCCGAGAATCTGCGTTTCTTTCCCAGCGCCGCCGCCGCCCAGGCCGCAGGGTTCCGCGCGTGCAAGCGCTGCCGACCTGATGCGACGCCGGGATCCCCGGAATGGAACTCGCGCGGCGATGTCGTAGCCCGAGCGATGCGGCTCATAGCCGACGGCGTCGTCGACCGCGAAGGCGTGGGCGGCCTGTCGACCCGGCTGGGCTACTCACCGCGCCACCTGCAGCGGCAGCTCGTGGAAGAGGTGGGAGCGGGACCACAAGCCCTTGCGCGTGCACAGCGCGCCCAGACCGCTCGAATCCTCCTGGAGACAACCGAACTTCCCGTGACCCAGATCGCGTTCGCCGCCGGCTTTGGAAGCGTCAGACAATTCAACGACACGGTTCAGGCTGTCTTCGCGACCAGTCCCTCGGGGCTGAGACGCTCGAAACATGGAGGCGATGTCCCCCTTCCGGGAGTTCTCGCATTGCGACTGCCGTTCCGCAAGCCGTTCTCTGGTTCTGCTCTCGTCGAATTCCTCGCCATCCGCGCGATCGGCGGTGTCGAAGCAACGGACGGTACCGCCATCCGCCGGAGCTTGGCGATGGCGCACGGTCCCGGCGTCATCGAGCTCGAACCGATGGAAGACCATGTGCGAACGGTTCTCTGGCTCTCGGACAACCGAGATCTGACGACAGCCGTGTACAGGGCGCGGAGGCTTTTTGATCTGGACTCGGACCCGGTGGCCGTGGACTCGGCGCTTTCGCTCGACCGGATCCTCGCCCCACTTGTGGCTGAGCGTCCCGGAACGAGAATCCCGGGTTGCGTCGACGGTGCAGAGCTAGCGATGAGAGCCGTCCTCGGACAACAAATCTCGCTCGCGGGCGCACGTAATCTCGCGGCGAAGCTCGTCCGACGCTACGGGAAGCCACTCACGTCCCCGCTGGGAGGCGTAACGCATCTCTTCCCTGACGCCGAGACGATCGCCGCTCTGAACCCTGCTGAACTCCCTATGCCGCATTCGAGAGCTCGGGCACTTGTCGGCCTCGCTACTGCGCTTGCCGACGGCGGGCTCGTACTCGACAGCGGATCAGACCGCGAGGAAGTCGAACGGAAGTTGAAGCAGTTGGGCGGGATAGGACCATGGACGTCTCGTTACGTGTCGATGAGGGTGCTCGGCGATCCAGACGTGCTCCTCTCTTCGGACCTGGGTCTGCGCCACGCATTGCAGAACCTCGGAGGACCATCGGACCTGGGAGAGATCGAACGGATGTCGTTGCGATGGAGGCCGTGGAGGTCCTACGCCACGGTTCTCCTGTGGTCGGCCGTATCGCCAAACACAAGTCCGAGAAAATCAAACCTCGTCAAGAAGAGCCAGAACGGTAAACGGAGGCAACGGTGACTCACTACACCCTGATCGAAAGCCCGGTCGACACCATCATGTTGAGTGGTGACGACGCTGCACTTACCGGCTTGCACATGTCCGATGCACGCCACGCACCCCCACCCGATCCAACGTGGAACAGGACCGACGACCTCCCGCTGTTCAAGGCAACCGCAGAACAGCTCGACGAGTACTTCTCCGGTGACCGGAAGGAGTTCGATCTCCCACTCGAGCTCGAAGGTACGGCGTTCCAGAAAGAGGTCTGGAGAGCTTTGCGAGAGATTCCATACGGACAGACTGCAAGTTATGGAGAGATTGCTGCTCGAGTCGGCAGACCGGGAGCCAGCCGTGCCGTGGGACTCGCGAACGGCCGGAACCCGATCGGCATCATTGTCCCCTGTCACCGAGTGATAGGCGCCAACGGCACCCTCACCGGTTACGGCGGCGGTCTCGACCGCAAACAGTGGCTGCTGGCTCTCGAGGGCTCCTGGACCGGATAGTTCAACGGTCCGCGTCCGATTGGGGACGCCATCCGCCGGCAGATCAAAGGCCGATTCAGGGGTGATTCGTTCCGCTTCCTGGGTTGTGAATTCGGTGCGATGACGCGTTGACACCGACTCGCTCACGGCCTGCCGATGCTTGCTAGTACCCCCCTTGCGTGGAAGTCTTCTTCGTTGTGAACGCCGAGGTATCGGCGGTGCTTCTGCAGGCACGCTATGACGCCTACACGGCACTCGCAGAGCTCGAACAGCAAAGAAGCGCGCTCGAGGCGAGGATCAATCTGCTTCGTCAGGAGGTGCACGGTCTTGAGCTCGCGATCGAACGTCGCAGGGAATTGACCGCTGCTTCGGGTTCCGCTCAACCACCCGAGCGCTTGACAGGACTGAACACGCCTGACCAGCAAGTCTCAGGACTTCACCTTGAGACGAGTGGTAATCCGCCGATGACCGCTCGACCTTCGCCTGTTGTCGGTGGACCTGGTCCCGGGATAGCGGTCGGTAGCCCCGCGGGGGTGGCCGGTGGCCCCGTGGCAGGCGCCGGTGGTCCCGTGGCAGTCGCCGGTGGCCCGGGGGCGGTGGCCGGATCTGCTGGAGCAACGAGCCCTGAGGCAGGGGTCTCGACCAGTCCTCAATCTCAGATCACCGGATCAGCCACTCCGTCCAACGTCGCGCCGTCCCCCGGCGAATCGGCACCAGGAACTGGAGCGCCCTCGGTAAGGGTTTCAATGCCTGCGACAACTCCTTCGGTCGTTCAACCTCCGACGGTGCAGTCTCCTCTCCAGCAGAGTCCTGTCCAGCAGAGTCCTGTCCAGCAGACTTCGGTCCCGCAAGCTTCGGTGCCGCAAGCTTCGGTGCCACAGGTAGCTACGACTGGTCAGCCCGCTCCCGGCGCCGGACTATCAGGTGGAGAAACCCTGGGAGAACCGCAGGGCACAACGACGTCTACGACTGCCTCGGCCTCTGGCCTCCAAGAAGCGCAAGCTTCACCGACCGGCGCACAGACGCCGCGTGAACAGAACGACGAACTACGCCAGGCGTCCGAAGTCGCAGCTCAAAGCTCCCAGAATTCCGGTCAACAGTAGAACTCGAGTCGCGTGAGTCTTGCGGCGAGTTCGGTTTCCAACCGACGCAGACGCAAGTCGCCGTGTGCCAGAAGCAGCCACAGAGGACCGCTCGGCAGCTGAGGACCGAGCCGGTGCCGGCAAGGGATGCGGGTTCTCGAGGGAGCGCCGTTGTTCCAAATTCGTTGC
>DASPVS010000570.1:0-4515 GCA_035622235.1 Acidimicrobiales bacterium
CTTCCGTTGAGCTATGCGCTGACCGCACCAATTGCTCGTGTTCTCGGTGCACGCCTTACTCTGGTGGTGGCCGGTACGGTCGGCGCCGCCGTGACCCTCGGGTTCCTCTTCCTGCCCGGGATGCGGACGGATAAGGCCGGCGCTATCTCCTCCGGCGAGATCTCGGACAGCCGCGACGCGCCTCTGCTCGAGGTTGAGGCGTGACTCGTCCCTCAAGACGTTTCGAAGCGAATGGACTGGGAAGCAGGACTCAACCCCTGGAGATCTTTACGAAGTGATGAGCGTCGAGGGGCTTTCCTTCAGGGCTCTGCCGGAGTTGGTCGATTCAGTCGGGCAGGCAACACCAAAGGCTCCCAAGTGAGGCACCGGTCACCCTCGGATTGCCTGCGTCGGTTACCTGATGTCCACCTGGGCGTCGCGGTTGCGATGGACTCGGCTTGCAGCACCAATCCGCATCTCCGCCCTTCGGGCGCAACGCAGCTCGCTCCTTCACCAGAGAGAACCCGCGGCCAGAATGCTCATGCTCCACCTTCGAAAGTCGTCGGTGATTCCTGCGCGTCACCGGTGGTGGGGGCTCAAGGCTCGAGATGGTATGAATCTTCGATTGTCCGAGGGAGACCAAATCGATCGATCACCGCGTTGTCGAATCGAGTGATGGCGCTGATGCGCTCGCCACGCAACGTGATGACGAACAGACCGAAGGCGTGGCCGACACCCGTCAGCTTGTCGAGCACGTACACGGCGAGGGCGGGCTGCCCGTTCGCTCGGGTGCCGAGCATCCGGTAACGCCGGTTTTGTCGGAAGGTGATCTCCTTCAAGAAGCGCCCCGCCAGCTCTCGACCTTGGTATTCGAGCGGAACCGGTGGCATGCGCAGCCAGGCGTCTTCCGTCATGAGGGCAACGATCCCATCGATGTCGGCTTCCTCGAAAGCGTCGACCAGCTTGCGAACAAGTTGCTGCTCCTCAGGAGAGTTGACCGGCGGCGGCCGTTCGTCAGCAGCGTCGAGTTCGCGCTGCACTGCGGCCCGCGCCCTCTTGCGCGCGCTCTCCACAGACTGCAGGGTGCTCCCAAGCATCGTCGCCACCTCGGCCGCTGTGAAACCGAGCACGTCCCGTAGGACCAGAACGGCCCGTTGGCGCGGTGGCAGGAGTTGAAGCGCGGTCACGAAGGCGAGCGACATCGCCTCTCGGATCTCATAGCGCCCCTCCGGGCCGACGTCACCGAGCGCACTTCCCTCGAGCAGGGCGTCGGGATATGGCTCAAGCCAAGGCACATCGCCAAGCCTGGTAGGCGGTGGCGGTTCCTGGTCTAACACGAGCATCTCCGCGCGACGGTGTTTACCGGCCCGGAGTGCATTGAGACACCGGTTCGTCGCGATCCGATACAACCACGTGCGGACCGAGGCACGGCCCTCGAAGCGAGGCATCGATCGCCATGCCGAGAAGAGCGTCTCCTGGAGCGCATCCTCCGCATCGGCCACCGATCCGAGGATTCGATAGCAGTGAACGTGCAGCTCCCGTCGATAGGGTTCGACAAGGTCGGTGAACGCCCCCTGATCCCCCCGCCGAGCCCGGTCCACGAGATCTGTGTTCACAACTCCACCCTTGCACCACCCACGTCACCTCGCTCGGTCATCGTCGATACCGACACCGCGGTGACCGGAAACTGGGCGCAGGCCGCCCAGTTCGCGCTGCGTCAGGTGTCGGTATGGGTGACGCTATTGACCGTCCCGCCCCGCGGGAACCACAGAGGAGCAGTTCATGCCCAACTTCGTCCTGAACTACCGCACACGGACCGCATTCGACCCCACTCCGGAGACAACGGCCGCTTGGATGTCTTGGTTCGAAGGCATCAAGGACCAAATCGTCGACATGGGGAAGCCGGTCGTCGAGACCACTTCGCTCGGTGACTGCGACCCGGCAGAGACCCGCATCGGCGGCTACTCCGTCGTGATAGCGGACGACCTCAAGGCCGCCGTTGCCATCGCAAAGGGCTGCCCGGTCTTGGGTCGTGACGGCGGTGTCGAGATCGGTCTCCTCGCCGAGATCCCGACGGGTTCCTAGGACTGGCCGGCAGTTCCGGTGGGTGGTCGAAGGAAATCGTCGAGCAACCGGCTCCAGATCGCTAGCCGCAAGATCCGTTACCGTGTCCTGCCGGTCAGCAGCTACGCGCCGAAACGGCTGTCGTCGCCCTGGGCATCGATCCCACAGACCTTGTATCCGAACCCGCTATGAGCCGGGATCTGGTGGAGAACCGGAACGGTTTTCTCACGTCCATGGATCGATTCAGCGCGAGACGTGGTCGAAGCGAGGGTCCTGTGACGGGAGCGGTCCCCCAGTACGCGAACGCCAACGCGACGGCGGAACTGCAGAGGCAAGGTTGACCCGTACGGGCACGGGGGCTCGAACAAAGTCCCATCACCTCCACTCCGATGTGAGAAAAACAACGTTTCCTCTGGTCACGAACCCGTTTCCACTTCCGTTCGCCAACCAAATAACGGTCGATGTTCGAACCCCTCGATCGACCAATTCCCGGTGATGCGACTGAACATCTCCGGGAGCGAATCACCCTCATCTGGCGGGTGTCCCCGAACGAATCAGGCACATCCGGGCGTGTGGATAAGTCGCTGACGGATCGACCTGGTCGCCCCAGCGGTGGTCTCCAGAGGGCCAGAGCCATACTTGGACGATGCCGAGATTGGTTGATGCAGTGGTGCAGCCGGGTGCGCTATCCGGTACGTATCAACCAGACATCTCTATTGATGATGAACAGTTCCTCTTACGTCCGTGGGACGAAGGAGACGTCCCGGCCGTTGTTGCTGCGTACGCCGAACAGGACATCCAGGCTTGGAACCTGTCATCGATGGACGAGGCTGAAGCTCATGAGTGGATCAGATCGTGGGTCGCTACATGGGAAGCCGAGACGGACGCATGTTGGGCCATTGCTGAACGGTCGGACCGCTCGGTCGTTGGTCGAGTTGCGCTGAGGAATATCCACCTCTCTGCCGGAACGGCTGACGTTACCTACTGGGTAGTTCCTCACGCTCGACGACGAGGAGCTGCATCTGGTGCCACGGTAGCGGTGAGCCGATGGGCATTTGGAAGCCTTGGACTTCACCGAGTAGAGCTGTTGCATTCTGTCCAGAACGTGCCGTCCTGCGGTGTCGCTGGTCGGGCGGGGTTTGCTTTGGAGGGCACTCGGAGAAGCTCCCTCCTACATGCCGACGGTTGGCACGACATGCATCTTCATGCGCTGATCAACCCCGCCGACATTTGAAGCTTTCGTTTTGGGCTAAAGCGATCCCACCCGAACCATGGCCTCGGCTACCCCGGCAGCAAATCTGGCCCTCTCTGCCGCGGGAACGTCCAGATATCCATCTTCTGCCATCAGTGCGGCGAACTGCTGATCCGGATAGGGCACGCCTGGGGGGAGGCAGGTTACGTGCCAGTGAACGTGGCTGTTGCCCTGCTGACTCCCCAGGCTCAAGAGGTAGATCCGCTCGGTCGGCGTCACTTCCGCCATGGCTCGACCAAGCCTCCAAATCAACGATTGCAGTTCGAGGTATTCGCTCTCCGTGAAGTCCTCCACCACCCGCTCACGGTGTTCGACGGGAGCTACTAAGACGTAGCCAGGCATGGTCGGATAGCGGTTCAGAAACACGATGTGGTGCGCGTCGCGAAATACGACCTCATGGGTGGGCGGATCGGATCGGACCAGCTCGCAGACGAAGCAGCTCCCGTCACTGGTCACGGATTCGATGTAGCCATCCTGATCGAACGGAACTTTGGGCCAATCCATGACGCCATCGTGCCCCAACCGGGTGCCCCTCAACGCCGCATCAGGACAGTGGCATTTATTACGGCGGACGAAACGAACCGACGTCATCAACCAGTCAACTCCTCACCGGCCGGTGTCACAGGGGTGACTCCAGTCGGGCCGCACACATGAAAACCTGATGTTGAAATCGGCAGACCCACGGCTACCTTCGTCGTCAACGTTGAACCAGGCGGGGTCGCTTGTGTGATTCCAGGTGGCGTTACGACGAACCAGGGGTAGATGCCACACGACGACGTGTACGTGGCGCTGCCATAGCTTCCCAGAACGGTCGCCGTTGCGGCGCCCCCCGCAGCCAGGGTCACCGAAGCGGGAGGAGCTGTTCCTGGAGCTGTCGGGCTTGGAGTGGACTCACCTGCCCGAACCCCTGCGCCGTTCAACAAGGTGACGCTGGGCCATCCCTTCAGAGAGCATGGTGACGTACTGACGTTGAGGAAACCGAGGTCCTGGAAGGTGCTGCCAGCGCCCACACCGGCATTTATCGCCACCACCGCTATCTGATCGCTCTTGCATGCGGCAACGGGGACCAGGGCTGCAGTCGCCATGGTCGTCGTCGGCCTCGCTATTGGCGAACTGGTGCTCTCTGGATGACTAGACGTTGAGCATCCAGCCAGGATCGCCGCGGCCGCAACGAGGACTCCTGTCGCACGCCGCCGCCACCAAAGCACATCCCTTCGTAC
>DASPVS010000571.1:0-6781 GCA_035622235.1 Acidimicrobiales bacterium
CCACTGAACAAGCCGATCGTGGGGATTGCGGCTGATCCTGCGACGGGTGGCTACTGGGAAGTCGCATCTGACGGCGGGATCTTCGCTTTTCACGCCCCGTTCTACGGTTCGATGGGAGGCAAACCACTGAACAAGCCGATCGTGGGGATTGCGGCTGATCCTGCGACGGGTGGCTACTGGGAAGTCGCATCTGACGGCGGGATCTTCGCCTTTCACGCCCCGTTTCGAGGCTCCATGGGTGGAAAGCCACTCAACCAACCCGTGGTGGGAATCGGAGAATCAAACAATGGTGCTGGTTATTGGGAAGTGGCCTCTGACGGCGGGATCTTCGCGTTCAATGCGCCTTTTTATGGATCTGAAGCGGGAATGCCCCTGAACGAGCCCGTCGTGGGTGTTGCCGAAGATCCGACGACGGGTGGCTACTGGGAGGTCGCATCGGACGGCGGGATCTTCGCGTTCCACGCGCCCTTCCTGGGATCGATGGGTGGACTTCCGCTTAACGAGCTCATTGTTGGCGTAGGGGCAGGGTAGGCAGATGGCCTTACGCACTTCTCAGCACCGTGATGGGACGCCTAGAGCGCCAAGAAAGGCAGTCGAGTCTCCAGCCCTCCGACCGTTGGGATTACCCGTGGAGCGATACGGGACGGGCTTGGTGCGGTCGCCGCACGTGCCAGATCGCACTCATCCCGCATTTATGCGCTGCGGACGCCAACTCGCGGCTGGACCATAATTCGCATGAGGGCCGTGACTCTGCGTCGGTCGACTGCGGAGGAGTTGCGTAGCGTCCGTTCGCGTTGGCGAAAGTGGAATCGCTGCCGGTTGCCCGAGTGAGGGTGATGGATTACCTTCGCTTGAGCGGCTGACAGCGATCCGTTGCTGTCAAGGATAAGGAGGCGGAGTCATGGCATTTCGGGCACTTTTTGACAAGCTGTTCTCAAATGCAGAACACCCGAAACTTGGAAGTCGGCGGCAAATGATCAAGATGGTTGGAGCTGCGACCGCTGGAGCCGTTGGCGCGACCATGGCTGATGCGATGCCTGCTAGTGCGAATGGGAATGGAACTGCTCTTCTCCTCGGGGAGGAGAACACGTGCTCGGGAACGACCGCCGCGGGAACGTCGGTCGGCATCGGTCTCTGGGGTGCGGATACCAGCGTTCCCGATCCACCAACAGGCACCGGCATTGGCGTCCAAGGATCATCAGCGGAGAATGTAGGCGTTTACGGGACCTCTGGTCCTGTTAGCGGTATCCTCCCCAACCCACCATCAGGGAGCGCAAGCGGGGTGATCGGTGACTCCGAAAATGGATTTGGTGTGTTTGGACTTTCAAAGAATTTCAACGGCGTTGAAGGACAGTCCGGTTCTGGATACGGAGGTAGCTTTTCCACGGGCAGCGGTATAGCCGCCGTGCAAGCCTTATTTGGGCAATACGCCGTCAACGCCTGGGGACAGTCTGTAGGCGTTTACGGGAGGAGTGATGACGACAGTGGTCTGCTGAGTTCCGAACCGGTTGCCGGAGTAATCGGAGACTCCAACTCTGGGCCTGGGGTTCTCGGCTTGGCGGGAAATGGGAACAGCGGGGTGTATGGGGAGTCGAATGGTCCAAGCGAGATACCTGGTACATATACAGCGGGAGTCGTCGGCGACTCTAACGATTCGACGGGCGTAATCGGGCTGTCGAGCACCGTCAATGGTGTTGGCGGCTACACACTCGCTGACAACAACAGTGGAGTAGCGGGGTTTGATACAAGTGCTGGCGGCGGATATGGGCTCTATGGATCCTCAAACATCAATACGGGTCTTTGGGCAATTGGTGGATCAAATGGCTATGGAGTTCAGGCGCAAGGTGGTAAATCGCAGCTGCATCTCGTACCAGCCGCGACGGCTGGCCATCCAACTAGTGGAGAACACCTACACGGCGAACTTTTTGCAGACAGCTCCGGTGATCTTTGGTTCTGCAAGGCGTCCGGTACGCCGGGCACATGGAAGAAGATTGCATGAGGAGGACCGGTCGTAAAGTGCCTCGATCTTGCTCGCCGAGGCCTCAGGGTAAGCCACTCGATAAACACGACCCGGAGCGGTACAGGTCGCAACGGCGATCCAGGTCCGGCTCAGGATCCGAGCAGGACCCGGCACTAACCGGCTACGGCCGTTTCACTTCCTACACCAATGGTATCCAGCGGACCAAGCGCTGCGAGCGCCGTTCGTTGGCCGATGGGACTATGGCCTTCCCTCGATGATCAGATTGCTCGGACGGTCGACGTAGACGCGCTCGTTTGTCATGAGGTCGTTGGTGTCGAAGTCAAAGACCGCCCAAAGCTTTGTCTCGAAACCTTCCTTCGACCCTTGCGGTGTGCCACGCAGGTAGAAATGCAAGAGGACCTGCCCGCTCTCACAGATCTCCAGGCTGATCAGTTCATTGCGTTGATCAGGGATGAACTCACGGCCTTCGACCCAGTAGGCCATGACGGCGTCACGTCCGTCGACGATACGGCCGTCCGGCAGCTCGTACCGAGCGTGGCTGAAAGTGGCGAGGGTGCGATCCCACTCCTGAGTGTTCTCGCTGTTCATGTGCTCAAGGGTCACGAGGGCCCTTCGTACTGCTCGTTCCGACCTGACGAGGTTCTCGGGCGTCGCTGTCACTTCACCGCCTCCTGAGGGGTCGGACGAACGGCTCCGGAGTCGCCACCCCAGAAGGTTACGAGAGGTGAGGCCGCACGATAGGTGCCGTGGTGCGGTAACCGCCCCGGATCGCCGATCCGTTCGATATCTCCGAGGCCGAACGACCCAGAGCGAACCGGCCATTTCGAGACTTCCGAGGGAGTGCGCGCCTCCAAGCATTATTGCGCTGCCCACCTAACTCATTGGGACAGGTAACAATGTTCCCGACTCCGGCCCGCCGATGCGCACATATACCGACGGCTCGAGTGGGACGGAGCCTTCAGGGCAGAGCGCAGACCGCGCACCCCGTCATGGTCGCCGAGCTGCCGGAGCCATTTCCCTCAAAGTCAAACCACGTGTTGTCCCCGGGGTCGGTGGTATTGATGGCCACAGCGGTACTGCTTGAGCTCGAAGACACGCCGCTGCCGGTCTCCACGGTCTGCCGTCCGGCGAGGTGGAGACATGCAGGCTCAGCGGCAGTCTCGCTACCGGCTGGGTTTGTGATGGGCGCGACTTGCACCGAGCAAGGTGCCGTTACATCGCTCCCGCCGCCCTCCGGCATTTTCGGTCGGTTGCCAATTTCCGATTCTGTGTCCCGGAACACAGACGTGCCTTCCTTATGGATTTAGCGTTTCTTGTGCACGAAATCGACTGGAGAGAGAGATGAGGACGAAACGGGGAAGCTTGGTCTGGGCTGCGATCATGTCGGGACTCTTGCTTATTTCAATTGACACAGGAGTTGTGGCTGTGACGCTCTCGTCCTCACCGGCTCACGGGGCGGCGATGATCCACAAGCTCCCAGGCAGGCCGAAGCCTGGTGAGGCCTAATTGCGCAGTCCGATAGCTGGCGGAAGGCGGGACTAGGACCGTCACTTCCGGTTCCTATTTTGAATTTGGGACGGGGAGGTTTTCTGATGGTTCGATTTCATAAAGTTGGTGTCACGGTCGCGGCATGCGTTGTCGCGACGTCGGTATTGCTGGCGGTCGCAGGCAGCACCCCTGCCTTCGCAGGAGGGCAGAGGGCCAAAGGGACTGTCAATTGCTTTGGTTCCGGGACGATCGAGTTCAGTCCGGCGTGGAGTGATTCTGGGAAAGGAACCGTAACTGCAGCGGTCTCTGAAACAACTCAACTTTTTAGCTGTGTCGGAGGGGATCCCGAACCTTTCCTAGTGACTGTGTCAGGCAAACTCAGTTTCGCCAATGGCACCTGCACCTCCTCAGCTTCCTCGTCTGTTGCCGTTACCGGCAAGCTGAAGTTCTCGTGGGGTGGAATGCCGCCAGGGTTTGATCCAACGAGCACAGGAAAGCTGCTGTTCGGCTATTACGTCAAGAGTTCCGGCACCCTTGAAGGACCAATCTCTGTCAAAGGTTCCTATCCGACGCGAAGTGCGTTCGCCTCTTTCGACACATGGACACTGACAGGCAACTGCACCGCAGGCATCTCTTCTGCAGCCTTTGCGTCGTCGACTCTCTCAGCCGTGTAAGAGAAGGCCTGTCGAGTCGAACTGAGATGGTCCGTACATGGAACGGTCGATCCGGCGCTTGTCGGCAGCAATGGGCAGATTCGACAGGGAGGTATGAGAATGTGGCGACGGGCAGGACTTATTACAGGGGGACTCGCTATGGCAACCAGCTTAGGACTGGCAGGAACGGGCACGGCGCCAGCCGCAGCACTGGAACACCACGTGAAGCCGGGCTCGCAGTGGACGGTTGAGGTCGACACGCCCACTGCATTTTGCGAGATCGCGACCTTCGATTCGAACGGCAGCTTCACCACTGACAGCGGCGGCGATTCGGGCTCCTGGACCGGTGGCGGCAAGAAACTAGGTATGCATTGGTCTCAGGGCCGCGATTCTGGCGAGGACTTCCTGTACGGCACGTACTACTCGGGGATCCACACATACGTCGGCGTTTTTGAATATGAGCACGACGGTGTCGGCTACTACACCGAGGTCGTCGAGGGAGTGGTTGCGGGGTGCTGAACGTTCGGCAGCCTTAGCCGTTGAACAATCAACAGTGGTAGACGAAGCGTCGGGTCGATCTGGCGAAACGTCGAGCGGCTCGGCCTCGCAAATCCTGGCAAATAGCGCGCACCCATCAACTCGACCAAATCGGAGTCCACGACCAGGCTTCGAAGGAGGTCGACCTACAAGGACCTTCGCTGACCCGGCACTAGCTACGTGGGAGCACGCAGCGGCCTGATCTCACCCGTCCGGCTCATCGTGCGGGCCACGCGATGTCGTCGATCGCCAGCCAGGGTGCGCTCGCGACGGCGGCGGGAGAGATGTGGGCAAACGCCTTGGCGTGACGGTGCAGGTGCGATTGGTCGGCGTAGCCCGCCTCGAAGGCGGCAGTCACAGGGGAGTGACCTGCGGCCAGGAGGTGGGCGGCGTGGTCGAAGCGAACCAGCTCGGCCGCCCGTTTGGGCGACAGCCCGATCTGGCTACGGAAGCGTGACCAGAGGTGTTGACGGGACCAGCCAGTCTCGGTGGCGAGGTCGTCGATGCGCAGTCGGCCGCGGTAGCGGACGGTCTCGCCCCAGGCGTAGGCAACCTCCGGCGCCACAGCGAAGGCGCACGAGGCCCGCCCTTGGAGGAACTGGAGGGTCAGCGCGAAGCGGTCGTCCCACGACGGCGCGGCGCGAAGCTGGTCGTGCAAGGTTCCGGCGCGAGGGCCCCACACCGGAGCCAGCGGGGTGACGGTGCCGCCTAGGAGCTCCGGATCCCCGAATATGGCAGCGGCGATGACAGGAGAGAGACGGACTTGGAGAACCTCGCTGGCGCCCGAACTGGCGACGCGAAGTGCGTCTGGGCTCAGACCGACGATTGCGTTCCCGGTCACGGGGTTGCCGGAGACGTCGTAGGTGACGCCGTTATCGCTCAGGTCGAAGAGGAGCGTCACGGACGGGTGGGGGATCATTGCGATGTCGACGGGCGCGACGTCGTGGTAGCGGAAGCCCGCCATCTGGATGCCTCGATTCGGCATTCGGCTTGGCACGGCGATGTCCACCTGGCTCCAATCCAGCCCGGTGTTCGCGGTCACAGATTCAGGCTAGTGACGAAAACGGACGACATTCGTCCAAGACGCCGTGTCGAGGGCACGACACACTGGCGGCGTGAACAAGCTCAATCCCACCCAGATACCCGACACGCAGAACATCAGCGGACTCCATGTCGTCATCGACGGAGACCCTGGGGCCCCGTCGTTGCTGCTTATCCACGGCTCGGGCGCTACGGGCTCGACGTGGGCTCCGGTGGTGCCACCACTCGCCGCTGCGTACCGAGTGATCCGGGTCGACCTCCCCGGCTGCGGCCGGTCGGAGCCGGCGTCGACGTACGCCGTTCCCCGCCAGGCGGACCGGGTAGCGGCAGTGGCCGACGAGCTCGGTGTAGGGGACCTGCGGGTGGTTGGCCATTCCAGCGGCGGGTACGTCGCGACCGCGCTCGTCGAGCAGCGTCCGGACCTGGTCAGCTCGTTGGTCCTGGTCAGCTCGGGTCCAAGCCTGGCTGCTCTCCTCCCCGAGCGGGCGCTCATCCGGGTGCTGACCGGGCGGCCTTTCGGTCCGCTCATCTGGCCCATCCGGACAAAGGGGATGATCCGCGGCGGTCTCGCCTCCACCGCAGCTGCACCCATCGAGGTGGCCGACGACGTGGTAGCCGACTTGCGACGTACTTCCTACCGGGCTTTCCGTTCGATCCTGGATGCCAACTGCGCCTATATCGCCGCCCGGTCGGTGCCCGAGCGCCTCGCGACCGCGGCTGGGGGCAAGCCGCTGCTCGTGATTTTCGGTGACTCGGACCCCCGTTGGGATCCGTCATCGGCACACCAGTACGAAACGGTGCCCGGCGCCACGGTGGAGTACCTGTCAGGAGTCGGGCACCTCGCAATGTTCGAAGACGGTAACGCTCTGGCCCGGTTGATCCTTGCCGAGGCGCCCTGAGAGCACTGGCAGTCGTTGGGTCTACCCGTACCGACAGTCTTCGTTGGCTCATCGCTACGATATCCATATTGCCCCCGACGAGGAAGTCCTGGCGACCTTGACCAACTCCGCGAACCTTCACAACCAGTAGTGGCACGGACATGTCTATCTGTGCACGGCCCTTCGGCGCTCATGGGGAGCCA